>JAQBQI010000025.1 GCA_028287085.1 Myxococcaceae bacterium | reverse complement strand
CTCAGCCTGGTCGGCGCGGCGCTGCTCGTCGCCGCGAGCGCGCTGGTGGTGGCCTACGCCGTCAGCCACCACCTACCGGCGACGTCGCTGCCCGCCCCGGCGCCCCGCTCCGCGCCGCGATAACCCGCGGGCGAGCGACGGCGGCGATTGACACGGGCGACGCTAGGGCGATACGCCCGTCGGCGCCCACCGATGCACCACGTGATCTACGGTTTCCTCGTGACCTTCCAGCACCAGTCACCGGGCGGCGCGGCGCACATGCCGAGCTCCTACGACCTCATCGCGCAGGCCACCCTGCCCGTGAAGCTGGTCGTGGCCCTGCTGCTGATCTTCTCCCTCGCCTGCTGGTACATCATTGGATACAAGTGGCTGTATCTCCGCCGCGCCTTCGCGGAGAACGAGGCCTTCCTCCAGATCTTCGAGCAGACGCGGCAGCTCAACGTCGCCGCCGAGGCCGCCACCGCCCGGCCGCGCAGCCCCATCGCCGCGATGTTTCGCGCGGGCTACGACGAGCTGCTGCGCGTGAAGGCCGCCCACGAGGGCGACGACGCGCCGGGCATCGAGAACGTCGAGCGCGCCCTGCGCCGCGCCTTCTCGCGGCAGACCACCGTGCTCGAGAGCATGGTGCCCTTCCTCGCGACCACCGGCAGCACGGCCCCCTTCATCGGCCTCTTCGGCACCGTCTACGGCATCATGCACGCGTTCATGCAGCTGTCGGCGTCGCGCGACACCGCGACCATCGACCGCGTGGGCCCGGGCATCGCCGAGGCCCTCTTCACCACGGCCGTCGGCCTCGTCGCGGCCATCCCCGCGGTCATCGCGTACAACTACTTCGTGCGCCGCCTGCGCGTCATCTCGACCGAGATGGACATCTTCGGCAACGACTTCCTCAACATCGTCCGCCGGCACATTCTCAAGTAGGCACCGGCGCAGCGATGTCGTTCTCCAGCAACAGCGGCGGCGGCGGTCCGATGAGCGAGATCAACGTCACGCCGCTCGTCGACGTGATGCTCGTGCTCCTCATCATCTTCATGGTGACCGCGCCGATGGTGCAGGCGGGCCTGCGGGTCGACCTGCCCAACGCCGAGGCGCCCGCCCTCCCCTCGAGCGAGACCAAGCTCCGCGTGACGGTCGGCCACGAAGACGCCGCCAACCCCGCGACCCCCATCGCCATCTGGATCGGCCAGGACCGCACGACCCTCGAGCGCCTCGCCGAGCAGCTGCGCGCCAACGCCATCGTGCAGCGCGACCACGAGGCCTACGTGCAGGCCGACGAGACGATCCCCTACGGCGTCGTCGTGCGCGTGCTCGCGGCGATGCGCACCGCCGGGGTCGAGCGCCTCGGCATCGTCACCGACCCCCTCAGCAGCCAGTAGGCCTCACGCCGCCGCGTCGACGCCCATCCGCTCGCGCAGCGCGCAGCGGGTGCGCCACAGCTTGCTCTTCACCGCCGCGACCGGCTGGCCCGCCGTCGCGGCGATCTCGGCGCACGAGTCGCCGCCGAGCGACTGCTCGACCAGCGCGCGCTTGTCGGGCGGCAGCCGGTTGAGCTGCTCGAACGCGCGGGCGAGGTCGATGCGGGCCAGCACGTAGGCCTCGGGGTCGCGCTGCGAGGTGACCGCGTCGATCGGCTGCTCGGGCTCGGGGCACGCGCGCTCGGTGTACTTGTCGACCCCGCGCTTGCGCGCCACCGCGCGGCGCCGCTGGTAGAGCGCGGCGTTGACGACGATGCTGTACAGCCAGCTCGCGACGGCCGCGTCGCCGCGGAAGCGCTCGGCGTGGCGCAGCGCGCTGACCATCGCCTCCTGCACGGCGTCGCGCGCGTCGTCCTCGTTGCGGGTGACCCGCAGCGCGGCGTGGAAGAGCCGCGACTCGTACGAACGAAACGCCGCCTCGACCGACTTGCGAACCTCCGGGCTCACCGCCACCAGACCCGCCATCCGCTCCGCCTGCACGCCCTGATGCATCATCATAGCTGTCCAACCTCCGTCTCAGCTTTGGCTGAGTTGCCGAGGGTTTGAGCAATGACGGTGCCACTGCAGGATCATCGGGAAAGGCCCCCGACGAGGCGCCGGGGTGGCAAACGTTCTGTGACCCCTGGCGCGGTGTCAGCGGTGGGAGGGCATCGTTTCGTTGCACCCCTCCCGGTCGGGCGAAGCGCCAAAGCTCGTCGCGGGGCCGCGGGTTCTGGTAGACGATCCCCAAGGAGCTGCGAACCGTGACGACGCCTCCGACCCACCGCCCGCCTCCGACGCGCGACCCCAGCGTGCCGGGCATCTCGCGCCCGTCGATCCCCTTCGCGGTCGGGGCCGTGTCGAACCCGCCGCCGCCGTCGCCGCTGCGCACGCGCGAGCGCCGCGAGCAGTCCGACGGGCCGGGCGTCGCGGCGGGCCTCTTCGCCGCGGTGCTGGTGCACGGCCTGGTGGTGTTGCTCTCGATGCGCCTCGGCCGCGCCGAAGGGAACGTCAGCGTGCAGCGGCCGCACGACCCGCGCGAAGACCAGGTGCTCGAGACGCATCTGCTGCAACAGGGCGGCGGCGTGTTCGACCCGCGGCGGCAGGTGCACCGCGAGGTGCCCATCCGGGCCGAGCGCGAGGCCCCGCAGGTGGTGGCGCCGACGGCCGACCCGACGCGCGTGCAGCTCGCGCGCGACGCGGGCGCGCAGGACTACATGGCCGCGATCACCGGCCGCACCCGCCGGGGCTCCGGGAACCAGGACCTCGCCGAGATGGACCGCATCGCCCACATGGCCGCGATGGAGGCCGCCGCCGACCCGTCGCTCTCGGGCGCCGGCGACCCCAGCGGCAGCGCGCACGGCGACACCACCGACCCCAACGTCGCGACGCGCGGCGCGGGCACCAAGATCGACCGCTTCCTGCGCGACAACATCCGGGTGTCGGCCACGCTCACCGGCTCGGAGGGTCGCACGGTGACCTTCCGCATCCGGCTCGACGCGACCGGCGTGGTCGAGCTCGCCGAGCCGGTGGCGCCGTCGGGCAACGAGAGCCTCGACGGCGACATCCTGAGCCAGGCCCAGCGCCTCGCGACCACCCACGCGCGGGTGCCCGAGCTCACGCCCGAAGAGCTCGCCAGCGTCGCGGGGCGCAACATCAACGTGCGCGTGCCCATCGACCGCATCGTTCACTGACGCACGCGCGTCGCGCTTCGCATACCGGGCGCGCTCCGCTAGACTGCGCGGACGATGCGACGGCAGCTCCACTGGATTCTCATCGCGGCGGCGACGGCGGCCGCGGCGCTCCCCCCGCTGCTCTCCGACGCGCAGCCCCTCCCCCCAACTCCCCCCGCCGGCAACGGCGAGCTCACGATCACGCTCCAGGGCCTCGAGGCGCGGCTGCTCCCGGTGGCCATCCCGGCCTTCCGGGGGGTGGGCGGCGACGCGGTCTCCGCGGTGGTGGCCAACGACCTGCGGCTGAGCGCGCTCTTCCGCGTGCTCGACGCGCGCTCGTTCACGGCCGACCTCGACGCCGAGGGCCTCAACATCACCCCCGCCTCGTGGACCGCCGTGGGCGCCACCGCCGTCGTGAAGGCGGCGGCCTCGGGCAGCGGCGACGCGACCCGCATCGAGCTCAAGGTCTGGGAGCCCGGCAACCCCGCGGCGCCGCGCCTCACGCGCACCTACGGGCCGGGCAACCCGCGCGCCCTCGCGCACCGCATCGCCAACGACCTGATCCTCCTCTACACGCGCACGGCCGGGGTCTTCGGCACCCGCATCGCGTTCGCGCGGCGCACGGGCAACGGGCGCAAGCAGATCTTCTCGGTCGACTGCGACGGCGAGAACCTCGCGCAGGTTTCGGCCGGCCGCCGCCTCAACTTCACGCCCGCGTGGGGGCCCGGCGGCATCTACTTCTCGTCGCAGACGCCCGACGGCTTCCTCGCGCTCTTCCGCCAGGGCCGCAGCGAGCCGGTGCTGCGCGCCGACGGCCTCGTGATGGGCGCGGCCTTCGGCGGCGGCCGCATGGCGGTGGTGCTCACCCGCGACGGCAACAGCGAGATCTACGTGGGCTCGCCCGACGGCGGCGGCCTGCGCCGGCTCACCAACGACCCGGGCGCCGACATCACCCCGGTGTGGTCGCCCGACGGCTCGAAGATCGCGTTCGTCAGCGACCGCTCCGGTGGCCCGCAGGTCTACGTGATGGACGCCGGCGGCGGCGGTCAGCGCCGCGTGAGCTTCCAGGGCACGTACAACACGGGCCCGTCGTGGGCGCCCGACAGCCAGACGATCGCCTACGCGGGGCGCGGCGGCGGCGCGGCCGACATCTTCACCGTCGGCGTCACCGGCGGCGCCACGCGCCGCCTCACCGAAGGCCAGGGGAACAACACCGACCCGACCTACTCGCCCGACGGCCGGCTCATCGCGTTCAGCTCGTCGCGTGGCGGCATCTTCCTCATGAACCAGGACGGCCTCAACCAGCAGCGCATCCTGCCCGGCGTCGCCGAGGGTCTGCGGTGGGAGCCCCGGTGACCCCGCGGCGCCCGACCGCGACCGCGGGGCTCTGCTTCGGCCTGACCCTGCTCGCCGCGTCGAGCGCCCGCGCGCAGTGCGACGTGCCCGACGGCGGCGACCCCGTCGACGTCGGCTCGCTGCGCGACTCCTTCCCCGCCGACCAGGGCTTCGACGTGCCCACCGACAGCCCCGTGCGCCTGCGCTTCGTCGAGCGCGTGCCGGCGGGCGCGACCCTCTGCGTCGTGCACGTCGGCACCGACGGCTGCCTCCCCGGCGCGGTCACCACCGTGCGCGACGAGCTGGTCTGGGTCGGCGCGCAGCCCTTCGAGATGTACGGCGTCTACAACGTCAACTACTCCGACCCGATCGCGGGCCCGGTGATGCTGCGCTTCCGCGCCGGGCGCGGGCCCTCGGCCGGCCCGCCGCCCTTCGACGGCATCCGCGGCGCGAGCGCGCGCGCCGTCAACGGCGACGCGTGCGACCCCGACGGCTTCGACATCACCGTGCGCTTCAACCGCGTGGTCTTCGACGTCGTGGCGGGCACCCCGTGGCCCGAGAGCGACGTCGAGTACGTGATCTACAGCACCCGCGGCCCGGGCATCTCGGGCCCGCGCGAGCGCGACCGGGCGCGGCTGCAGAGCTCCGGCTCGACCAACGACGGCGCGGCGCAGCGCACCTTCCGCCTGAACTCCGCCGACGCGAGCGGGCCGGTGTGCTTCAGCGTGCAGGCCCTCGACCCCCTCGGCCGCGTGCGAACCAACTCCGCCGAGGAGTGCGTCAACCCCGCCGAGGGCAACTACTTCCGCGGCTGCGCGGCGGGGCCCCGCGCGCCCGCCGGCGCCG
>JAQBQI010000866.1 GCA_028287085.1 Myxococcaceae bacterium | reverse complement strand
GAGGGCGAGGGGCTTCTCGACGAGCACGTGGAGGCCGCGGGCGGCGGCGAGGGTGGCGTGGGCGGGGTGCAGCCCGTCGGGCGTCGCGATGACGACGGCGTCGAGGGCGGCCGGGTCGAGGAAGGCGTCGAGGTCGGTGGCGCGGAGGGCGTCGGGCGGGGCGCCGTGGGCTTCGCAGAAGGCCGCCACGCGGGCGGGGTCGCGGGCGCAGACGCCGGCCCAGCGGGCGGTGGCGTCGGCGTGGAGGGCGCCGAGCGCGCGGGCGTGGTGGCCCGCGGCGTCGCCGGCCCCCAGCAGGCCGACGCGGAGGCTCAGTACCACTCGTACCCGAGGTGCAGGTCGAGGAACTGGAACACCCCCGATCCGATGAAGCTGGTGTGGCTGCTGATGCCGATGCGGAAGCCGTAGCGGCGGGTGTCCTGGCCCGCGGAGGCGGCGACGAGGGTGAGGTTGATGCGCGCCTGGACGCCGAAGTAGGCCCCCGCGCCGCCGATGCAGTTGAGGCCCGAGGAGCCCGAACAGATCTCGCCGGCGGCGTAGTCGACCGACGGGCCGACGGCGGCGCTGAACAGGTCGGAGAAGTGCCACTCGCCCATGAGCCCGCTGCCGTAGACGATGGCGGCGCCGCTGGTCTCGACGCCGTTGAGGGTGCCCGAGGCGAAGCCGATGGGGAGCGTGCCCTGGTAGTAGATCGCGAGCTGGTCGTTGAGCTGCCCGCCGAGGCGAAACGACCCGACGATGGAGGCGCCGCGCAGGCCGCCCGCGAACATGTACCCGGCGCCGAGGTCGAAGCCGTAGCGCACGCGCCCCATGCGCTGGGGCTGCTGGTACTGGGGCTGCTGCTGGACGTACTGCGGCTGCTGCTGGACGTACTGGGGCTGCTGCTGGACGTACTGCGGCTGCTGCTGGACGTAGACGGGCTGGGGCTGGGCGTAGACGGGCTGCGGCTGCACGCCGACCTGCACGCCGGCGGAGAACTGCGCGCTGGCGTCGCCCGCGTGGAGCGAGAGCGCGATCGCGGCGGCGCCGGCAAGGACGAGGGAGCTTGTGCGGTGGATCATCGTGATGGGGTCTCCTGGTGGGCGGTGGGTCGACGGCAATGAAGAGGGAGGGCAACGGCGCCCGGGCGGAGGTCGGAACGCTCCCCGGGGGTGGCGCGCGCCCCGATGCTACGCGCGCTGCCGGCGGGATCTTGCCGATCATTCCACCGCGACGGCAAGCGCCCCGCGAGGGTGCGAAGGGCCTTGCGCGGGAGACGCCCGCGGAGGTCAGATGCCGCGGTGGACGACGACGCGACGGGGATCGGGGCGCGGCTGCGGCGGGTTCCGCTGACCTGGTGGCTGCCGGTGCCCGCGGTGGTCGCGCATGCCCTGGTGCTCCTGGGCTCGCGCCGCGTGTGGACGACCCTCGTCGAGACCTCGAGTCGCTCGGGCCGCTCGGGCTCGTCGATCGCGGCGCACGGCTACCTGATGTTGCTGGCCGTCGCGCTGGGCGGGTACGCGATCATCGGCGCGACGGGCGACGGGGCCTGGGGCGCGGGCGGCCGCGGGATGAGCCCGCCGACGCCCGAGGAGAGCGCCGTCGTGCGGGTGCTGCTGCGCGGGCTGTGCCTCGTCGCGCTCTACGCGAGCGCCATCTCGATCGTGCGCGCTTACGTGTTCGGGTAGGCGATCAGCCCGCGGCGCGGCCCTCGTGGGCGAGCAGCCAGCGCTTGGCGTCGAGGCCGCCCGCGTAGCCGGTGAGCGAGCCGTCGCGGCCGACGACGCGGTGACACGGCACGACGATCGAGAGGGGGTTGCGCCCGTTGGCGAGGCCGACGGCGCGCGCCGCGGTGGGCTGCCCGAGCTGCGCCGCGAGCGCGCCGTAGTGGCGGGTCTCGCCGAAGGGGATGGCCCGCAGCGCCGCCCAGACGCGGCGCTGGAAGGCGGTGCCGGCGGGGGCGAGCGGGAGGTCGAAGGCGTCGCGCTGGCCGCGGAAGAACTCCGCGAGCTGCTGGCGCGCCGCCCGGAGCGCGGGGTGGTCGGGCTCGCGCTCGGCGTCGACGACGGGGGCGCGCTTGTGGTCGGGGAAGTACACGCCGCACAGGCCCCCGTCGTTGGCGAGGAGGGTCAGCCGGCCGACGGGGCTGTCGAGAAAGGCGGTCGCGGGAGGGGTCATCGGGTACCTCTGGGCAGCGGGAGGAGAGCAGCGCTTCGCGACTGCCATGTACGGCGCCCGCGCGGGACGCGCTGGCCGCTTTCGGACACCGGCCCACCGCCGCTATGCCTCCGCCGGACCGCCGCCCCCGTCGCCGAGGTCGCCCCAGTAGTACTCGTAGCAGGACGCGCACAGGCCGTGGCTCAGGTTGTCCGGCGGCGAGCGCACGTACGCGGGCACCCAGTCCCACCGGACGGGCGCCGTCGCGCGCCGCAGCCGGCGGCAGTGCGAGCACATCGTGATGACCCCGTCGACGGTGTACGCGTCGTCGTCGCCGGGGTGCGCCTCGCGCTCGTGCGGGCGCTCGAGCCGCAGCGAGTTCACCACCACCAGCCCGCGCCCGTCGAAGGGGTACGCCACCATCCGAAAGCGGCGGAAGGTCTCGGCGCTGCTGCACTCGTAGTCGTGCTCCCACGGCTCGCCCGTCGCCAGCGCGCGGGCGAAGCCGTCGACGTAGTAGGCGCGCAGCACCGCCGGGAGCACCGCGGCGAGCACCGCCCCGCCCGCCATGGCCCCGCCGCCGTTGGCGGAGGCGAAGCGCCTCCACGCGGGGTTGGTGCGCCCGATCACGCCTTCGGGCGTGACCACGTAGGCGACGTTGTCGCTGTCTTCCAGCGTCTGCATCAGTGAGTCGGGGGAGATCATCGGGCGCTCTGGGTACATCCCACGCGGGGGTGCAGAGTCGAGCGCCGCGACGGCGATGGGGGAGGGGAGGCGGGCGGGTCAGCGCGGGCGCGCGGAGAAGCTCGGGCGCTGCGGGCG
>JAQBQI010000863.1 GCA_028287085.1 Myxococcaceae bacterium | reverse complement strand
CGGCGTCTGCGAACGTTGGCGGTGGCTCCCCTCCGGGCGAGGCCGTCACCTGCGAACGTTGGCGGTTGCTCCCCTCGGGGCGAGGCCGTCGACTGCCGACGTGGGCGGGTGCTCCCCTCCGGGCGAGGCCGTCACCGGCGGGCGTGGGCGGGTGCCCCCGCCCCCCCGCTCAGCTCTTCTTCGCGGAGCCTTCGTTCGCGCGCGGCGCCAGCTTCCCTTGGAGCGTCGCGAGCTTGTCGAGCGTACCGTTGACGAAGGCCGCCGAGTCTTCGGTGCCGAAGCGCTTGGCCATCTCGATGGCCTCGTCGATGGCGACCTCCGGCGGAACCTCCCCGTACATGATCTCCCACGCCGCCATGCGCAGCACGTTGCGGTCGACCCGCGCCATGCGCTCGATGCGCCAGTTGGGGTTGGCCGCGCGGATCATCGGGTCGATCTCCGCCCACTTCGCGACGACCCCGCGCACGAGGGCGTCGCCGTAGGGCCGCCCCGGCGCCGGGCCCTCGAGGTGCGCCCAGTAGTTGCGGAGCGCGTCGTCGACGAAGCCCTCGGACTGCTCGCCCGCCGCGTCGATGGCGTAGAGCACCTGCACCGCCGCCTCGCGCGCCTGCCGCCGCAGCCCGTTGTCGTCGTGGTGGGCCGGCTTCGGGGCGCGCGGGGGCTTCGCTTCCCTAGAAGCCATCGGCCTTGAGCACCCGCTGGAGGTTGGCCATCTCGATCGCGCTCGACGCGGCCTCCCAGCCCTTGTTGCCGGCCTTGGTGCCCGCGCGCTCGATCGCCTGCTCGATGGTGTCGACCGTGAGCACCCCGAAGGTCACCGGCACGCCCGTCGCCATCGACACCTGCGCGAGGCCCTTGGTGACCTCGCCCGCGACGTAGTCGAAGTGCGGCGTGCTGCCGCGGATCACCGCCCCGAGCGCGACGATGGCGTCGAAGCGCCCGCTGCGGGCGAGGGTCTGGCAGACGAGCGGCAGCTCCCAGGCGCCGGGGGCGCGAACGAGGGTGACGTCGTCGCCGCCGTGGCGCTTCACGCAGTCGGTGGCGCCCTCGACCAGCCGGTCGACGATGAAGTGGTTGAAGCGGCTCGCGAGCAGCGCCACGCGCAGCCCGCGGGCGACCAGGTCGGCCTCGATGATCTTTACGTCCATGGGTATTCCAGGGGGAACGACGGGGGGACTCATCCCACCGACACGGGCATCGGGTCAACCCGCTTCACGGGGCGGGGCCCTGCCGGTCTCCGCAGCGAAGGTCGAACGGAGCTTCGGGGGCGAGGTCTCCCGCTCACACCCCCAGCGCGACCTGCTCGACGACCTCCAGGTCGTACGCGCTCAGCCCCACCAGGCGCCGCGGGTTGTTGGTCATCAGCTTGATCTTGCGCAGCCCCAGCGTGCGCAGCACCTGCGCGCCCATGCCGTGCTCGCGCTGCGCCGGCGAGCCGTTGCCCGCGAGGTCGTGCGCCCGCGCCGGCGCCTCGCCCGTCAGGATGCGCAGGTCGTCTTGCAGGTCGAAGTGCCGCGGCGGGACGTAGACCACCACCCCGGCGCCCTCGCGCTCCATGCGGTGCATCGCCTCGGCGAGGTAGGCCCCGCCGCCGACGATGGGCTTGCCGACGGCCGAGCGCGCCGGCGCGAAGAGGTCGGCGAAGACCGCCCCGGGGTGCATGCGCACCAGCGTCGGCTGCTCGGCCGTCGGCTCGCCGTGCACCAGCGCCAGGAATTGCCGCCCCGCCTCGACCGAGGCCTCGAAGACCATCGCCTTCCACGGCTTGGTCATCCCGCGCGGCGTGAACTCCGCCGCGCTCACCTGCTTCACCAGCCGGTCGGTGCGCAGCCGGTACTGGATCAGGTCTTCGATGGTCACCAGCGGCACGTCGTGCTCGCGCGAGAAGGCGACGAGCTCGGGCATGCGGGCCATCGTGCCGTCGTCGTTCATGATCTCGCAGATCACCCCCGAGGGGTGCAGGCCCGCGAGCACCGCGAGGTCGACGCTGCCCTCGGTCTGCCCGGTGCGCTGCAACACCCCGCCGGGACGCGCCCGCAGCGGGAAGATGTGCCCCGGCGACACGAGGTCGTCGGGCTTCGCGTGCGGCGCCACCGCGACCTTGATGGTGTGCGCCCGGTCGGCCGCCGAGATGCCCGTCGAGACGCCCTCGCGCGCCTCGACGCTCACCGTGAAGGCCGTGCCCAGCGAGGCCTTGTTCTTCTCCACCATCATCGGCAGCCGCAGCCGGTCGATGTGCTCCTCGGTGAGCGTCAGGCAGATCAGCCCCCGGGCGTACTTCGCCATGAAGTTGATCGCCTCGGGCGTCACGAGCTCGGCGGCCAGCACGAGGTCGCCCTCGTTCTCCCGGTCCTCGTCGTCGGTGAGGATCACCATGCGACCCGCGCGGATCGCCTCTACCGCCCGGCGAACGCGCGCCTCTGGGGTTCCTTCGAGCATCGTCGTCACTGTCCCTTCGCGAAGCCGTCGAGCAGCGCTCGCCAGCGGGCATCGTCCGTCACCACCGCCGCGGGATCTGGCGCCCCGCGCTCCCAGGTCAACGCCCTCGCCACGTAGCGGGCGATGACGTCGGCCTCGAGGTTCACCCGGTCGCCCGCGCGCCGCTCGGAGAGCGTGGTCGCCCCCTGGGTGAAGGGCACCAGCATCACCTCGAAGGCGTCGCCCGCGACGTCGTTGACCGTCAGGCTCACCCCGTCGATCGCCACGCTCCCCTTCGGGGCCAGGTACCGCAGCAGCTCGCGCGGCGCCCGGAACACCACCCGCTCGGCGCTCTCCACCCGCTCGCGCCGCACCAGCTCGCCGACCCCGTCGACGTGCCCCGCCACGATGTGCCCGCCCATGCGGTCGCCCAGCGCGAGGGCGCGCTCGAGGTTCACCTTCGCCCCCACCGCGCGCTCGCCCAGCGTGGTGCGCGCCAGCGTCTCGACGCTCGCGTCGGCCGTGAAGCCGCCGTCGACCACGCGCACCACCGTCAGGCACACGCCGTCGACCGCGACGCTCTCGCCCAGCTCCAGCTTCGCGAAGGGGCAGGCCACGCTCAGCCACGCCGACGCCCCGCGCCGCTCGACCGCCCGCAGACTCCCCACCGCCTGGATGATCCCCGTGAACATTCAGCGAACCTCCGCCTCGATGCGCAGGTCGACGCCCACCGGGCGCACCGACCAGTCGTGCAGCCGCGTCGCGTCGGCCAGCCTGCCGGCCCCGCGCCCGCCCACCGCGTGCAGGGCCCCGCCGCCCAGCAGCGTCGGGGCCACGTAGAACACCACCCGGTCGACGAGGCCCGCGTCGCGCAGCGCGCCGTGCAATCCCCCGCCGCCCTCGCAGAGCACCGACACGATGCCCTCGGACGCGAGCGCGTGCAGCCCCACCGCGAGGTCGACCGCGCCCTCGTCGCCGGGCGCCACGGGCAGCACGCGCACCCCCGCCGCCGCCAGCGCGCCGCGCCGCGCTTCGTCGGCCGCGGTCGAGCACAGCAGCCACGTCGGAACCTCGCGCGCCGTCGTCACCAGCTTCGCGTCGAGCGCGAGCTCGGCGTGGCGCGACACCACCACCCGCACCGGCGCCCGCTCGACCGCGACGTCCCTCGCCGTGAGCATCGGGTCGTCGGCGCGCACGGTGCCGAGGCCGACCATCACGGCGTCGCAGCTCGCCCGCAGCAGGTGGCCGTCGCGGCGCGCCTCGGGGGAGGTGATCCACTGGCTGTCGCCGCCGCGGGTGGCGATGGCGCCGTCGAGCGAGGTGGCGGCCTTGAGGGTGACGTGGGCGCGGCCGCTGGTGATGAAGCGCATCCACGGCGCGATGCCGTGCTCGACGGCGCGCTGGGCCGCCGGGTCGAAGCCGACCTCGACGGCCACGCCGGCCGCGCGCAGGGCGTCGCGCCCGTGGCCGCGCACGTGGGGGTTGGGGTCGGCGACGGCGAAGACCACGCGCGCCACGCCCGCGCGGAGGAGGGCCTCGGTGCAGGGGGCGGTGCGGCCGTGGTGGTTGCAGGGCTCGAGGGTGACGAAGACGGTGGCGCCGCGCGCGAGCTCGCCCGCCTCGCGCAGCGCCATGACCTCGGCGTGGTCGTCGCCGGCGCGGCGGTGGTGGCCGACGCCGACGAGGGCCCCGTCGCGCACCACGGACGCGCCCACCGGGGGGTTGGGCGAAGGGGTACCGCGTCGGGACTCGGCCGCGGCGCGCGCCATGGCTTCGAGCTCGGAGGGCACGAAGGCCCTGGAAATGGCGTCGCTCACGTGGGGAGTTCAGGGCCCAGCTGGTGGGGCCCGCGAAGGTCAGGTCCGCCCGGAAGGCGCGCGGACTCTAGACCCGGCCCGACCCATTGACCAGATCGCTCGCACGGCCCCACCCAAGGACTCCGCGCGGTCGCCGGTCGGAGCGCCCGATGATCCGTCGAGCTTCGCCGCCGCGCGCTCCGCGGATCGGGTGTCACGCTGACCTCGCATCGACGGGAGTGACGTTCCGTTGCGCGGTCGAAGTCGAGGCGCTAGCGTGGGCGCCGCGCGACGCAACGGGGTAAAGGCCTATCTTGATGACTGCTCTGGATGAATCGACGCAGCGCCCCTCCGAACGACCACTGTGGCGCCAGGGGACGCTGAGCGACGACGAGTTTGAGAAGGCCGCCCTGGCCATCACCCCGAGCTGGGAGCTCGGCCTCGACGCGGCCAGCGCCGCCCCGCTCGCCGCCCCGCCGCCGACCGCGGTGACCGGCGGGGCCTTCGCCGCCCCCAGCGCGGCGGTCAGCTCGATGCTCGCCGACGCGGCGTCCGAGATGGGGCGCCCGTCGCTCGCGCCGCCCGCTCCGACCACCACCTCGCGGCCGCCCGGCGTGGTGCCCAGCGAGGCGTCGATGATCTCCGCCGGCGCCAAGACCGCCGACGCGCCGACGCGCCGCCCCGTCTCGATGCGCCCGCCCGTGAAGCGCGCCGACGACGCCTACGAGGCCCCGCGGCGCGCCGGCAACAACAACAAGATCTTCGCCGCCATCGGCGGGGCGATGCTCCTCGCGGGCGCGATCTTCGTCGGCTTCGCGGGCAACTCGACCTCCACCCCGACGCCCGCGCCCGCCCCCGAGTCGGCCGCCCCCGCCCCGTCGACCGAGCCTGCGCCGCCCGTCGTCGAGCCCGCGCCCGCGCCGCCCGT
>JAQBQI010000834.1 GCA_028287085.1 Myxococcaceae bacterium | reverse complement strand
TGCTGGGCGCGGGTCGGCGTCGGCGGGCGGTCGTCCCCGCGGGCGGGCGCGCGCCGGTGCGCTGACCGGAGGTATTCCCTTCGTACGATGCGGCGCTTCGTCACCCGCGCGGAGGCGTGCCGTCGGGGGTGCCGGGTTGGTTCGCCGATCCCCCGAGTCAGTCCGGCTGGAACATACCTTCGGCGGTATTGTCGCCCTGGTACACGTTGCCGGCCCGCTCGAAGGTCGCGGCGCCGAAGGCGTTGACCCCGATGGCCACGACGAGCAGCGCCCACCCGAGGCGCCGCCACGGGCGGCCGTTGACGGCGAGCGCGCCGATCAGCAGCAGCGCGAAGTCGTTGCTGAAGCGGAAGCCGAACTGCACCCAGCCGCTGTTCTGGTACATCAGGTCGAAGGCGGCGACGGCGAGGGCGGCGACGACGAGGTTGGTCGCGAGGCGCGTGGTGCGCGCGGGGCGCAGCAGCTCGAGGTACTGCGGCGTGGTGACCCAGAGCGCGAGCCCGTGGCGCGACACCTGGACGTAGGGGGCGACGCGCGAGATCCACGGGAGCAGCGCGAGGGCGACGGCGAGGTTGCGCGACAGGTAGTGGAAGTTGACCAGGCCCCACCGGAGGATGCGGGCCTGCCAGCGGATCTGCAGGTGGCGGTACCCGGTCTCGCGCCAGTCGTCGAAGCGGAGCTTGTTGAGCACCGCGTACACGACGATGGCGACCAGCACGGGGATCGAGAAGCGCACCACCTTGCCGACGACGGCGCGCCAGTCGGTGTGGCGGGCGTAGCGGGCGAAGCGGGTGAGGAGGTCGTCGTCGGCGGAGGCGTCGGGCTCGTCGGCGCGGCGGTGCGCGCGGATGGCCTCGAGCCCGAAGAAGACCGCGGCGAGGAGGGTGGAGGTGCGCGTGTGGTACGAGAGGCCGAGCAGCGCGCCCGCGGCGAAGGGGCTGGCGGCGTCGAGGGCGTAGAGCAGGTATGCCGCGCCGAGGGCGGCGCCGACGACGTGGGCGCTGAACCAGACGGCGCCCTGCACGGCGGTGAAGAAGTAGACCGAGCCGAAGGCGAAGAGGGCGGTGAGGCCGAGGTTCTCCTTCCACGAGCGGCGCGAGTAGCCGCGGCGCCGGAGGAGGTCGAGGAAGGCGTAGAGCAGGGCCGGGGCGAGGCCCGCGAGCAGCACGTCGAAGGCGCGGTTGGGGAAATCGCGGCCGAGCACCGCCACGGGCAGCATGTAGACGACCGCGGGGAAGGCCGGGAAGGCCACGAACCAGCGGCCGTTGTAGCGGGCCCAGTCGTTGCCGCCGCCGCCGGGGGGACAGGCGACGTGGCGGGCGTCGTCGGCGGCGCAGCGCACCGCGAGGGTGCCGTGGTTGAACGAGTCGGCGAGGTAGGCGAAGTGGTTGTCGGGCGAGTGCGAGCGCAGCCGGTCGCCGGCGAAGAGGGCGTACACGACGACCGCGACGAGGTAGACCGCGAGGGCGACGCGGGAGGCGCGCGGCGCGCGGGCGTCGTCGGGGTGGCGGTGCGGGTGGTCGGGCGCGGTGTCGGCCATGGCCCGCGGTCTGTACCAACCGGGCGTCGCTGCTGGCAACGGCTCGGGCGCGCTTGACGAGGGCGGGGCGATAAACCTATGCCCCGCGCCATGTCCGTGTCGCAAGAGTCCCTGGTGAGCGCGCTGTCCGATGTGGTCGACCCGGTGGTCAACAAGCGCCTCGGCGAGCTGAAGGCCGTGCGCGAGGTGACGGTCGAGGGCGACACGGCCAGGGCCACGGTCGACCTGCTCTCGCCCGCGACGGCCTCGCGCGACGCCATCGTGAAGGCCCTCGAAGAGGCCGCCGCGAAGCTCGGGGTGAAGCGCCTCGAGCTCACCATCGGCTCGGCCGTGCGCACGCGGCAGATCGCCGGCGACGACCCCTGCCCCGAGGTCAAGAACGTCATCCCGGTGATGTCGGGCAAGGGCGGCGTGGGCAAGAGCACCGTGGCGGCCAACCTCGCGCTGGCGCTGCTGCGCTCGGGGGCGCGCGTGGGCCTGCTCGACGCCGACATCTACGGGCCGAGCGTGCCGACGATGCTGGGCATCATGGGCCGGCCCATCTCGCGCGACGGCAAGCTCATCGAGCCGCTCGAGCGCTTCGGGCTCAAGATCATGTCGATCGGGTTCCTGCTCGAAGACCCGCGGCAGTCGGTCATCTGGCGCGGCCCGATGATCCAGGGGGCGCTCCAGCAGTTCTTGAAGGACGTCTCCTGGGGCAAGCTCGACTACCTCATCCTCGACCTGCCGCCGGGCACCGGCGACGTCGCGCTCACGCTCTTCCAGAAGCTCAAGGTGACCGGCGGCGTCATCGTCACCACACCCCAGGACGTCGCCCTGATGGACGTCTACAAGTCCGTGAGCATGTGCCAGAAGCTCAACGTGCCCATCCTCGGGGTCGTCGAGAACATGAGCCATTTCATCGACTCGGCCGGGGTGAAGCACGAGATCTTCGGGCGCGGCGGCGGCGCCCGCATCGCGGAGTTCGCGAAGGCCCCGCTGCTGGGTCAGATCCCGATCGACTCGCTGGTGCGGGAGTGGGGCGACAACGGCACGCCCATCGTGCAGGCGCAGCCCAACAGCATCCCCGCCAAGGCCTTCAAGGAGATCGCCGAGCGCCTCGCCGACTGCGTGACGCGCGCGGTCTTCGAGGCCCACGGCGGCAGCGCCCCGGTCGACGGACCGAAGCGCCTGCCCATCCTGCGCTGAGACGTTTCGGTACTACGCGCGGGCGCTCTGGGCGCGAACGCCCCAGCCCGTCTGGAGGTTGAGCGGGCACTGCCAGTCGCCGGCGTCGGAGCGCACGAGCAGGCCCCGCACCGGGCGCCCGTCGAAGCACAGCCCCATGACATGGCCGTCACACCAGGAGACAACGCACGGATACACGTACTCGGTGCGGGGTCCCTCGGCGATGACCCGCACGAGGGTCTGCGTGCCGAGGCGCAGCGGCTGGTGGATGCGGATGCGCAGCCCGTCGCGCGACACGCCCATCAGGCGCGCGGCGTCGAAGCGGCCGTTGGCGGTGAGCTCGACCAGGGCCCCGTCCTCGACGCGCTCCTTCTCGGGGCCCGGGCCGGGCGCCATCCCCGTGCCGGGCAGGGCCTTCTGTAGCGTGAGCCACCGGCCGTGCTGCGCGGCCGTGAGGGTGACGCCGCGGGTGCGCTTGTCCTCCAGCGTGAGGTAGTCACACAGCAGCTCCATCAGGTCTCTCATGGTGGGCTCCTTTCGGGGATCGGTCCGACGAGGGGGCAACGCCTGGGGGTCGGCGAGGCTTACGAAACTTCCTTCGGGTGGGACGCGCGAGCGGGCCACCCGGTTGGATGTTTGTGCGATCGACGTGCCACGGCTTGAGAGGCACCCTTGGGGCCGGCGGGTTCCCGGAAACGTGGGCTGTGGGCGCAGGTGTGGGTATGGTGTCGGCGATGCTTCGACGACGGCTGGGTTCGGGTGTTGCGCTGTTGGCCCTGCTGGGCGGATGCACCGAGACGGTGGTGCGCTGCCAGGTGGGCTTCGTCGACGGCGGCGTGGTCGACGGCCAGGCGGTGTGCGTCGCCGCCGACGCGGCCGTCGCGCCCGACGCGGCGATGGACGGCGGCGCCGACGCGGCCGCCGACGCGAGCCCGATGGACGCGTGCGACGCGGCCGCGGCCGACCCGCCGGGCGACGGGCAGGACACCAACTGCGACGGCGTCGACGGCGTCGCGGGCGACACGATCTTCGTCGCGACGGGCGGGATGGACACCAACACCGGGCTCACCCCGCAGCAGCCGGTGCTCTCGGTCACGCGCGCGCTCGCCATCGCGGGGGCGGGCGCGCGCCGCTCGATCCTGGTGAGCGTGGGGGTCTTCGACGCGCTGCCCGTGATGCTCGGCGACGCGGGCGACGCGCCCACGCTCGCCACGCACCTGCTCGTCGACGGGGTCACCGTGTCGGGCCGGTACGCCGCCGGGGGCTGGGTCGCGCGCAGCACCGACGCCGCCGCGCGCACGGTGCTGCGCGGCCAGGTGGTGGGGGCGCTCATCCGCGACCTGCGCACCGGGGTGACCCTGCGCGACGTCGACATCACCTCCGAGCAGGCCGGCTCGCTGGCCGGGGTGAGCTGCTACGGGCTCTACGTGGCGGGCG
>JAQBQI010000830.1 GCA_028287085.1 Myxococcaceae bacterium | reverse complement strand
GCGGGGGCCTTCCTCGCGCTCGCCGCCGACGCCCTCACCGCCGCGACCGCGTGGCGCGGCGTGGTCATCCACGACGCCCGCGGCGGGAGCCTCGCGCTGCTGCTCGCCCGCCTGCTCGGCGGCGCGCTCCAGCTCACCGCCTTTGCGTGGGGCCTGCGCCTCCGCTGGACCGCACCGCCGCCAGCACCCGCAGCGTGACCTTCGGCAGCCCGTGGCCCGCGGGCGCGTCGAGCGGCACCAGCGCCCCGCGGGCGGCCGGCGCGTCGAGGGCGGCCGAGTACACCGCGATGCGCATGCGCGCGTGGGTGAGCACGTGCAGCACCTCGCCGTGGCCCGTCACCGCGCGCCCGCCGTGGGCCCCGGCCAGCGCCGCCGCGTCGACGGCGCCCTCGACCAGCACCGGCACCAGCATCCCCTCCCAGCGCCCCGTCGCGCTCGGGACCAGCCACGCGCTCCCGCCGTGGAGCCCGACCAGGGCCGTCCACGACTCGTCGCGCGGGGCCTTCTTCGCGGCCTTCTCGGGGTAGCGCTCGGGCTCCCCCGCCCGCGCCGCGAGGCACTGTGATCTTACCGGGCACGTAAGGCACCGCGGCGAGGTGGGGGCGCACACGGTGGCGCCGAGCTCCATCAGCGACTGGTTGACGGCGCCCGCGTCGGGGTGGTCGGCGAAGGCCGCGGCCAGGGCCCACAGGTGCTTCTTGACGGGGCCGCTGCGCGGGTCGCCGCCGACGGCGAAGAGCCGCGTGAGCACCCGCTCGACGTTGCCGTCGACCAGCGGCGCCCGCTCGCCGAAGGCGATGCTCGCGACGGCCCCGGCGGTGTAGTCGCCGACGCCCGGCAACCCCCGCAGCGCCTCGACCCCGCGCGGAACCTCCCCCCCGAAGCGCTCGCACACGGCCTTCGCCCCGGCGTGGAGGAAGCGCGCGCGGCGGTAGTACCCGAGGCCCGCCCACTGCGCGAGCACCTCGGGCTCGCCCGCCTCGGCCAGGTGCCGCGGCGTCGGGAAGCGCTCCATGAAGCGCGCGAAGTACGGCCGCACGGTCTCCACCCGGGTCTGCTGGAGCATCACCTCGCTCACCCAGGTGGCCCACGCCGTGGTGCCCTCGGCCCGCCACGGGAGCGCCCGCGCGCTCTGCGCGTACCACGCGAGCAGCGCGTCGCGGGCCCGCGCCACCCGCGCCGCCTCGTCGCCGTCGGGCCCGGTGGATTTCTTCGCGGTCACGGCGTGCGCCGCCCCGGCGCCGTGGCTACAACTCCGGCGCGACCGACGTCGGATCGCAGAGAGTGAGGCTCGCTCATGACCAAGGCCGGTACCGCTGCGATGTTGTCGTTCTTCATCCCGGGCGCGGGACAGCTCTACAACGGTGACTTCCTCCGGGCACTGTTCTGGTTCGTCGTGGCGTCGGTGTTCTACTCGGCGTTCTTCCTCCTCGCGGGCCCGCTGTCGCTCGCCGGGGTCGTCGCCCACGCGATCCCCGCGTACACCGCCCACCAGCGCGCGCTCCAGCTCCACGGCCGCGGCTGACCGTCCCTCCCTCCCCTCCTCCCGAAGCTCACCGTACAGTCCCCCAGCGCATCCGGCGTATAAGTCCCGACGGTCGCCGGACCGTCGGACCCTTTCCCCTCATCCGCCCTGGAGCGATGCGCCATGAGCCTCACCCGTCGTCACCTCGTCCTCGCCGCCCTCGGACTCGCCGCGGCCGCCTCCGCGGGGTGCACCATCACCGCGGAGATCCCGCAGATCCAGGCCCGCGAGCTGCGCTTCACGGGGGTCGACCCGGCCGGGCTCACCTTCCAGGTCGACTTCATCGCCTTCAACACCAACAACTTCACCCTCGATCTGCATGACCTCCGGGCCCACATGATCATCGAGGGGCAGGACCTCGGGTCGACCGTCACGGCCGTCTCCGCCCAGCTCCCCACCGGCCGCTGGACCCCCGTCACCGCCACCATGACCCTCCCCTGGAACGGCGTGCCCGCCTCGCTCCTGGTGGCCAGCGGCGCCCCGACGCTCAACTACGTGCTCCAGGGGGAGGTCACGGTCGACCACTACGTCTCGATTCGCGCCCCCTTCGAGACCCGCGGCACCGTTCCCCGGGACTTCTTCATGCGCGGCGCCACCAGCACGATCAACAACGTCATCAACTCGGTGCTCCCGGGCTTCGGCAACCTCCAGTGAACTGAAGCTCCCGCCGGGCCGCTCGACCCTTGTCGGGGGGTAGGGCTTCGGGCGATATGGCGCGCATGCGTCAACCCGTCACAGGCCGAGATCGCTTCCGCTATCGCTTCGACAACTTCATGTCCAAGGGCCCCATCGCCCTGGTCGGCGCGCTCTTCGTCGCGTCGCTGCTGGTGATCGTCATCGGCGGCGCGCTGATCTACGCGTTCGGGGTCGCCCCGCTCGACGACGGCCAGCGCCCCGGGCTCCTCGCGACCATCTGGGCCGCCGCGATGCGCACCATGGACGCCGGCACCCTCGGCGGCGACAGCGGCAGCCGGCTCTACCTGGCGCTGATGCTGCTCGTGACCCTGGGCGGCATCTTCATCGTGAGCGCCTTCATCGGCGTGCTCAACAGCGGCCTCGAGGCGAAGCTCGACGAGCTGCGCAAGGGCAAGAGCCGCGTCATCGAGGAGAACCACACGCTCATCCTGGGCTGGTCGCCGCAGGTGTTCACCATCGTGAGCGAGCTCTGCGCGGCGGCGGAGAACCAGCCGGGCGGCACCTGCATCGTGGTGCTCGCCGACAGGGACAAGGTCGAGATGGAGGACGAGATCGAGACCAAGGTGCCCGACCTGCGCGGCTCGCGGGTGGTGTGCCGCAACGGCAGCCCGATCGACCTCGACGACCTCGACCTGGGCAGCCCGGAGGTCGCGCGCGCCATCGTCGTGATCGGCCCGCAGGACTCCGACGACCCCGACGCGAGCGTGATCAAGACGATCCTGGCGCTGGTGGGCCACAAGCCGCGCGAGTCGGGCAAGCACCACATCGTGGCGGAGATTCGCGACCTGAAGAACCGCATCCCCGCGCGCATGGTGGGCCGCGACCAGGTCGAGCTGGTGATGTCGAGCGACGTCATCGCGCGCATCGCGGTGCAGACCTGCCGCCAGTCGGGCCTCTCGGCGATCTACACCGAGCTGCTCGATTTCGGCGGCGACGAGATCTACTTCCACAAGAAGCACGGGCTCGCGGGCAAGACCTTCGGCGACTCGCTCGACGCCTTCGAGCAGGGCGCCGTCATCGGCCTGCGCGACGCCGCCGGCAAGACCCAGCTGCTGCCGAAGATGGACGCCGTGCTCGCCGCCGGCGACGAGCTCATCGTCATCGCCGAGGACGACGACAAGATCAGCGCGGCGGGCTCGGTGCCGAAGGTCGACGAGACCAAGCTGCGGCTGGCCGACCCGAAGCCGCGCGAGCCTGAGCGCACGCTCATCCTCGGGTGGAACGGCCGCGGCGCCACCGTGGTGAGCGAGCTCGACAAGTACGCGATGCCCGGCTCGGAGCTGACGATCATCGCCGACGACGACGCGCCGGGCGAGGACATCGACGGGCTCGAGGCCGAGCTGGTGAACCACAAGGTCCGCACCGTGAAGGGCGACATCAACGACCGGCGCGTGCTCGACGCGGCGGGGGTGAGCGGGTTTCAGCACGTGATCACGCTGTCGTACGCCGACAAGCGGGGCGTGCAGGAGGCCGACGCGATCACGCTGGTGACGCTGCTCCACCTGCGCGACATCGAGGAGAAGAACGGCGAGACCTTCTCGGTGGTCAGCGAGATGCTCGACGCGCGCAACCAGAAGCTCGCGGAGATCACCAAGACCGACGACTTCATCGTCAGCGAGAACCTCATCAGCCTGCTGCTCGCGCAGCTCGCCGAGAACAAGGCCCTCGGCGCCGTCTTCGAGGACCTCTTCGACGCCGACGGCGCGGAGATCTACCTCAAGGACGCGGGCACCTACGTCGCGACCGGCGAGCCGGTGGACTTCTACACGGTCGTCGAGGCGGCGCGCCGCCGCGGCGAGATCGCCATCGGCTTCGACATCGCCGACAAGGCCGGCAAGCGCGCGCCGAAGCTCAACCCGAAGAAGGGCGACCGCGTGACCTTCGCCGAGGGCGACCGCGTCGTCGTCATCGCCGACAACTGACCGACCGCTCCCTCCCGCCGCCCGCTCGGATACACTCGGGCGACGATGAATCGCGCGCGTCGAGGTGCCCTGCTGCTGCTCGGTCTGCTCGCGGGCTTTGCCCCCAGCGCGGCCCGCGCGCAGGACCGCGTGACCCGCCCCGCCCGCGGCCTGCGCTACCTCCGGCGCGTCGTTCACCACGGCGCGCTGCACACCACCGTGCACGCGCTCTACGCCGACCTCTGCGACCCCGCGATCGAGCTGCGCGCGACGGCGCCCGGCGAGGGCGGCCGCACCCCCGCGAGCTGGGCCCGCCTCGTGGGCGCGACCGCCGCCGTCAACGGCGACTACTTCGACGCGTCGCCCGCCGCGCCGACCGGCCCGGCGCGCGGCGCGGGGCGCGCGTGGCCCGCCCGGCCGTGGGAGCACCACG
>JAQBQI010000826.1 GCA_028287085.1 Myxococcaceae bacterium | reverse complement strand
CCAGCGCGGGCCCCTCGCAGTCCTGCGGCGGCGTGCGATGTCTCGGGTGGTCGGTGCACACCCTTCGCCCCGACGGGACGCACCGCACGCGCACCGAGGGGCTGACCGACGGAGCGCGGCTCCCGTGGGCGCTGACGCGCACGCGCACTGGCGTCGTCGGCCTCGTCGCCAGCGGCCCCAACGGTCGGACGACGCACCTGCGAACCCTCTTCGGGCCGCGCTTCGAGGCTGAGGGGAACTACCCCGGAGCGACCGCCGCCTCGCTCGCCTTCGACGGGGCGCGCCTGTTGATGGTGGCGTCCGACGCCGACGACCGCTCCTTCGACCAGTTGCCGCGCGTCGTCGCGTGGGACGAAACGACCCGCGGCGCTCCCATGGTCGGGCGGTGGGCGCAGCACCCGCGGCTGATCGCGCACACGCTCCGGTGCGTGGGACGCCGGGCCGTCGTGCGCTACGAGTGGCCGGGCGACTCCATGGACCTCGACCCCGCCCTCGCGGGCGCGAGCGTCAACCTCATCGAGCACCTTCCGGCCGGCGCAATCCGCCCGAGTGAGACGAGCGATCGGGCGCCGGACGAACCGCCTCCCCCGAACACCGGCGCCGCCGCGTGGACAGGGCGCGTCGTCGTCCGCGTCGCCCACAACTACGGGCACCTCGAACGATGGCGTTGCGAGCGCGGCGCCCTGACCGAGGTGCGGCCGAGGTCGGATTACCCCTCGAGGTAAGCTCCATGGCGTTGCGAGCGCGGCGCCCTCACCGAGGTGCGGCGAATCGCGTCTGCGTCGCAGTCGTCCCGACCCCGCCGTGACGCGCTGCCGGCGGTCCGGGCTCCACCGCCTTCGGTCCGATGTTGGTATCGTCCGCGGGATGAGATTCGCTCGATGGGGAGTGGTCGCGCTCGCAGCGGAGGTCCAGGCGTGCGGCGGCAGCGTCGTGACAACAAGCGCCGCCGACGCCGGAGACCCGCTCGTCGACGCCGCTCCCGTGGCCGACGTCGTTGCGCCCACCGACGCACTCCCTCCACCGGACGTCACTCGCGCTGATGCACCACCGGCCGACGCCGACGTCGTGCGCGATGCCCCAGCCATTGGTGTCGACACGGGCCCCACCGACCCCTCGCGCGTCGTCTCGATGTCGATGTCGGTCAGCCACGAGTGCGCCGCCTTCGGCGACGGTCATGTCCGTTGTCGGGGCGGCAACTACTACGGCCAGCTCGGGATCGGCTCCCGCGACGAGCGGGTGCACGGCTCGACCGTGGTCGCGGGGCTGCGCGGGGTGCGACAGATCGTGGTCAACAGCGGCTACGCGACGCTCACCGTCCACGACGACGGAACCGTTCGCTCGTGGGGCAGCAACAGCTTCGACGTGCTCGGCACCACCGCCGCGCCCGACGCCTGTCCGCACGGGCCCTGCCAGTTTCGACCGACGGTGGTCGCCGGCGTGGCGGACGCCGCCTCGCTGGTCGCGTCGACTTTCGGCGCGTGCGTGCTCCGCCGCGGCCGGGCGCTGCTCTGCTGGGGATCGACGTACATCAACCTCCCCAGCCACCCGACGCCGGCGATCGAGGACGAGCGCGGGGACATCCGCGACCTGGTCATGGCGGACTCGTACGTCGTGGCACGGCGGACGGACGGGTTGCTCCTGCCGGGCCTCGGGCGACAGGTCTTCGGCGAGAGCATCCCCGTCGCGTGGGAGCTCGCGCCCGGACGGGGCGCCCATCTCTGCGCCACGCTGCCGGATCGAACCGCGCGGTGTTGGGGGCCCAACCCCTACGGTCAGGTGGGAGACGGGACCGCGACCGAGCGCGGGGGGCGCGACCCGGCGCCGACTGACCCCGGGCTCGGCCCGGTGCAGTCCATCGTGCGCGGCTACTACCATACCTGCGCGATCCGCGAGGACCGGACCCTCTGGTGCTGGGGCCTGAACGCCCAAGAACAGACGGGCGTACCCCTTGGCGAGAGCGAGACCTGCCCTGGTTACAGCACCCCGGACCGGTGCGTGCGCCGACCGCGGCAGGTCGCTGGCATCGATCAGGTCGAGTCGGTGTACCTCGGCTACGCGAGGACCTGCGCGGTTCGCACGGACCACTCGGTCTGGTGCTGGGGAGGCGCGTTCAGAGGCCCCTCCGTGACCTCGCCGGTGCCAGCACGCGCCGACTGGTGACCGCCGGTCGTCGAGCGTCGATGGCGGCGCCTCCACGCTGAGGGGTCGTACTCCCCGACCCTCGGCGGCAGGTGGCAGATCAGTCCTCTGCCCGGACCCGTTCGGTGCGGAGCTCGAACCGGGCTCGGGGGCCGTCGTAGAGCAGCACGAAGGACGCGAGGAAGTCCCGGCCCAGCAGGCCGCTCACCACCGCGTCGTGCGGGACGTCGGCGTGCGCGTCGGCGACGCCCGTCACGCTGAGCGGCAGCGCCACCTCGACGCGCGAGGAGGGGCCCTCGAGCCACAGGTCGAGCGTGGCCTCGTACACCCAGCACATCTCCGCCTTCTGCGAGACGCCCACCACGGCGTGCCGGCGGAGGGGTTGCAGCCCGAGTCCGGTCGCGAGGCTCCTGGACACCATCGAGAACGACGCCCCCGTGTCGATGAGCAGCTTCACCTGCTGCGGCGGCACGAACTCGCCCCGCATCTGCATCGCCTCCCGCACCTCGCGCGAGGGCCGGAGCTTGCCGAGCACGACCGGGCCGTTGCGCACCAGTTCGGCGCCGCTCCCGAGCGGGCAGCGGTAGGCGTGGGTCATGTCGCCAGGCGGTAGGCGAGCGCCGCGGACAGGAACACCGGCTCCGGCTCCTCGACGCGCGCCACGACGTACCCGGCGTCCAACCGGAGGTTCGCGTGGGCCCACCGCAGGGCCGCCCGCTCGTCCGCGGCGAAGAACCGGGCCGTGTCGAGGAACACCACCCACTCCCCGTCGTGGCCGGTGCGGAGCTGGGGCAACGCCCGGAGGAACCGGTCGTACTGAGCGGCGACTTCGTCCTCCAGGGTGGCCATGTCCCAGCGTACGGCCGGGTCCCCGGGGAAGGCCAGCGATCCCCCGAAAGGGCCTGATTCCAGGTCCGCCGCGGCGGCGAAGGACAGGAGCTCCAACCGAGGAGGCGTCCCGAGCCCCCTCCCCTCGCACGACCTGCCAGCGCGGACGGCGTCGGGTGGGGTCAGTTGCAAGCGAGGATGGGGTACCGATACCCCGAGGATGCTGACGTCCCGGACCATCGTCTCGAGGAGGTCGACAGCGCGCTCGCGGCTCGATCGTCGCGCGGCGAGTGGCGACCGGTCCGGCCCGCGCCACCCGGGCGCCAGGGCCTCGGGCGTTGCGGGTTGCGATACGTTCGCGCGATGGGACGTCCAGACACGATCGTGGGGTTGACCGTCGAGATACTCCGCCGTCGCGGCGCGTCGCGCTGGGGTGCCCCGCTGCTCGCGGCGTTCGGCGTCGCGGCCGCGATTGCCGCGATCACTCGCACGCGCGAGGAGGTGCGCGCGACGAACCCCACGGCGGAGCTGAGGGCGTGGCGAACCGCGCCCTGCGACCAGGCGCTGGCGTTCATCGACCCCGCCGTGGTCGCCGCCGGCGACGGCTGGATCGTCGCGTGGACCCGCTGGGAGCGCGCCGGCTCGCCGCGCGTGCAGCTCGCGGCGCTCGGCCGCGACGGCGCGCTGCGCGGCGAGGTGCGCACCGTCTCGAACACTGGCAGCTTCGCGCGCCGGCCCTCCCTCGCCCGCGACGGCGCGCGCGTCGGGGTCGCGTGGACTGCGGCGCAAGACGAAGATCGATGGCCGCCCCACCCATGGATGGCCGTCGTCGACGCGAACGCGACCGTGACCGTGCCCGCGGTGGCGGTCGCGCCGACGGAGGAGGCCTTCGACGTCCACCTCGCCAGCGACGGCCAAGGCTGGGGGGTCGGCTGGCTGTCCTTCTCTGCAGCGCACCGGGGCTTCGCCCTCGCCCGCCTCACGCCCGGCGGAGCGCCGCGCGGCCCCGTCACCCACGTCGAGCACCGCGCCGGCGGGGTCGGCGCCGACCTGGCCTGGACCGGCGACGCCTGGCTCGCTCCGCAGGTCTCGTACGACTTCGCGCGCGACCGCGGGGCCCTCCAGCTGCACTGGATCGACCGCGGCGGACGCCTCGTCGAGACGCAGCGTTTCGCGCCATCTCGCGGAGAGATCGGCCCCGTGCACGTCGCGGCGCGCGGCGGCGCCGCGTGGCTCACCTGGGGCGAGGACTCGGGCTTCAACCTCCGCCACGACCCGCGCCTCGCGCGCCTCGAGGGGCGCCGTGCGGTGGTGGGTCCGGTGTCGCTCGGTCCCCGCCGCAGCAGCGCGGTCGCGGAGCTCGCGTGCGCGGCGACCGGGTGCCTCGCCGCGTGGGTGGGCGTGGCCGAGGAGGGCGACGAGCCTGCCGCCCTGCACGTGCAGGCCCTCGACGCCGACGGCGCACACCGCGGGGCGGCACGACGCCTCGGGCCGCCCGCGCTGCTGACGCGGCTGGGCGGCGCGGCGGTGGCCCGCAGCGTCGACGAGCGCGAGTCCCTCGCCGTCTGGACCGTGCGAGACGGCGACGCCTGGCAGCTCATGCGCGCCCGCCTCGGGCCTGACGGCGCGCCGCTCGCGCCGCCCGCGCTGCACCCGCTGCCCTGACCTCGCGCCGGGCGATCAGCTCAAAGTACACCGGTTCGCGCTGCCCGGCGGGTTGATCTGACGCGCTGACGACGGTGCCCGGGCGCTTGTGCCGAGAGTGCTGGCTCGAGCGGCGTCATGGTGTTCCGAGGCGTGGTTCCAGAGCGCCAACATTTGGAGGAATGCGCCGGGCTCGAGCGCACCGCCGTCGGGCTGCCGTGCGGGCACCAGTCCTTCGACAGGCCGCACGGAGGGCGCCGGGACGTCGCAGGTTGTTACACAACCCGGTGGTCGCTACCGCGTAGCGTTACGCCTCAAGGCGGGGCCGGGGAAGGGCCTCGGAGCGTAGGCGATCAGTCCATCTCACCGGGCAGGGCATTGCAGAGTCGCTGCCAGAGGAGATCGTGGATCGCGCGCGCCTGGGGGAAATCGACGGCAACGCGCGTGTCATCCGGCCCCACGCCGACCACGAGCACCGGCCGTCGGTAGCCGTTGACGTCTCGCACGTTGCTTTCGTTGGGATCTCCCTCCGAAGGCATCGACGGCGGGCCGTAGGCGGTAGCGATTGCCTCGACGCTCTCGATCAGCGAGCGCGCGGCCGCGGCCGGAATCCGGCCCGATTGCTCGGGGCGCCCCTCAAACATTCCGCGCTGAAACTCCCCATTCAGCCGGAGCGTGCAAAAAGGCTGTGGCATGCCGCAATGCCCCGATGTCTGTTCACCTTCGCCCTTCGCCGAGATGGAGCACCAGCGCCCGGCGGCGCAGGACAGCGGTCCCGTCTCCGGGGGCGTGCTCACGAGGCGCCATGCCTCTTCCTTAGCGGACGCCGGCGCCTCATTCCAGCGCTCGATCAGACGCCGGGCGGTCTCCGATGGGAGACACCGGCCCTGCGGGAATCGCTCGCAGGCCCCTCCCATTCCCCAGATCATCGAGACGATGGCTCCCGAGGCCCACACGCCGACACGACTACCCTGGGAGTGCTCATTCTGCGACGTGAACTCCCGACGCGCCGCACCTCTCATCCCGCTCCCGCACGGGTCATCCCCGACCCGAAGCGCCCGCATCTCACGCTCCACCGCGCCCATCTGCCCCGCGGCCCGCCGGGCGCGAACCACCGCGCGCCCCGGGCCCACCAGCGCGCCACCCCATCCCAGCATCGCCGCAAACAGCGCCCACCGCGCCCACGAGGCTCGCGCCCGCGCCGGGGTCGGCGTCCGCGCCGCGCGGTAGGGCGCCCCACTCTCCTGCCGCGCGTGCTCTGGGGGTCCGCTCGAAACGGGCGTCGTCGGCCTCGGCTTCCGCGCCCGGGCGAGGAAGCCGAGGCCCAGCGCGAGGCACAGCCACGTCGGGCCCGCCATCGCATCGCCGGTCTTGAGCAGCACGATCGCGGTCGCGGCCATCGACGCCCCGAGCACCTCGAACACCGGTCCCACCGCGACGTCCGCGGGCATCCCCTGCGTTCGCCAGCGCATGACGACCACCGGCGCGTGCAGCGCCCACCACCAGCCGGCTGCCACCAGCAGGTCGCCGCACGACCAGCCGGCGACGCTGGCGTGCCCCGACCGGACGACGCCTACCGCCATCCCCAGCGAAAGGAACACCGCGCACGTCAGGGCGAAGTTCCCCGCGAGCGCCACCCACGCACGACGCACCCGCACGACCGCCAGCGACGCGAGGACGGCGGCGACCGCGAGCGTCGCCATCCATGCCTGATGCAACTCTGGCGACGGCCACGCCAGCGCGAGCGCTTGCACCGCGACAGTCAGCGCGATCGCGACGCGGCGCGGGCGCGCCAGGTGGGGGACGTGCGGAGCGACGGACTCCATGGAGCAACGGTACACCCACATCCTCGACCAACTGCCGCGATCGATGTCGTCGACCTCGCCCCTCCACGGAAACCGCGATGGTCGACTTCATTGGGCATGGCGAGTCCGCCACCAAAGCGGCTGCAGACCGCGACCCGAGGCGGTCGGTCGAAAGCCCAATGTGGGCAGTTCGCTCGTGGTTGGCGGTGTGTCGTCGAGTGCTTCCGACGCGCCTGTTGGAGAGCTCGCTGGCTCGACCATCCCGAAGGGGTAGGGGCACGAGTCGACGCCGAGCGAGAGCGTGGCCGCGAGGCCGATCGCCGGCGCCGGCTCGACGCGCACGCCGCTCGTCGCCGTGACGATGAAGAGCGCGTGGGGCGCGCAGATCGGGTCGCCCGCCGCGTCGTGGCCGCAGGTCGCGGGAAGCGCCGCGAAGAGCCCGCCCACCGTCGGGCGCACCCGTCGGCGTGGGCGCAGCGCGGCGCGGTAGCCGACGACGCCGTAGCCGCGGTCGCCGCCGGTGGGCATGTACCCGGCGCGCTCAGACTTCGT
This sequence comes from Myxococcaceae bacterium, assembly GCA_028287085.1. Lineage (GTDB taxonomy): Bacteria > Myxococcota_A > Polyangia > Polyangiales > SCUS01. The sequence goes on along the minus strand of JAQBQI010000826.1, from coordinate 2,501 downwards.
GCACGTCGGCGAAGCGCAGTCCGACGGCCGGCATCAGCGGGACGTCGTTGGCGTAGGGCACGAAGCGCCGCGAGTTCGACGAAGACGGCGCTCGACAGGCGCGCACCGGCGTCTGCGCGGGGCCGGGCGCGGGGTGGCGAGGGCGAACGACATCACCGATGCGCCGAGCGAGCTGCGTGATGCGCTCTTCATCGTGGCGTTCGGGCGGAACCGTAGGGCGTCACGACGTGGGACGACAGCGGCGCGGCTTTGCCCCCAAACCCCCCGCGACCGACTACTTCTGGATCAGCCGCCGGAGTTTTGAGGCAGGCGTCCTGCGCACGGCCCTCCGCGCGTCCATTCTGACTCGCGCTCGACCCTGATCCCACCACCACGCTCGCTTACTCGGGGCGACGAGGCTCGCGGCGGGCGTGGCTGCGTGGACCCGCCACAGCGGTCGAAGCGCGCGCTGGGCCGAGGCGGGATCGCACTGATCTCGCCTTGCGGTCAGAATGAGAGACAGACCCGATGAAGAACCCCATCTTCTTCCCGCTCGCGCTCGTCACCCTCGCCGTTGCCTGCGTCAACGTCGCAGAGGCACAGCCCACCCACCACCCGCGCACGCCCGTCGGCGTCCGCTCGGTGCAGTGGGTCGTCCACCGCAGTCCCAGCTACACGGGCGCGACCTGCGTCGGAACCCTCGGCTGCGAGGCCCCTCGCTCAGTCGCCCGCTGTGCGCCGGGCGGCGCCGCGCCGCTTGCCGTCGCGCAAGCCATCGGCCAGCGTCTGCGCCTCACGGGTCAGACCGTCGCCGTGCGCGGCCACCTTGATGCGGGCGGCACCGTGTGCACCGAGGCGCGCTGCCACAACCACACCTGCTGCAACCGCTGCGGCATGCGCATGTCGCTCACGGCCACCGCCGACGGCTCCGTGCTTGGGCTCTGGCTCGGCGCCTTCACCGACTCGATCTTCGCGTGCGACGGCGACGACTCGGGATTCTGCTGCGGCACGGTGATGTCCTCGGGCGACGTTGTCGCGCGGGGCGTGCTGCGCGTCGCCCCCGGCGACGGTGGGGGCCTTCTCATCGAATCGCCGACGCTCTGCACCGCCGATTGATCTGAGCCTTGGCCCGTCGTCAGCGGTCAAGGATTTCCACGCGCGAGCTCGCCTTTCGGTTCGACTCCCCCAGTTCGCGACGACGCTCGCCTCGGCCACCATGGCGGCGGGCGAGAACGTGTTGAGCGGCGACATTAGCGACCGTCCGGTCGTCACCCGGGGCCCGATCTCCCCGCACGCATTCTGGCAGCGCCCTTCGCTGAAGGATGCGGTCCGCGCGAAGGATGCCCGCGACGAAGGCGACGCGCTTGCGAGGGTATTGGATCAGCCGCTCGACTTCTGGATCAGCGGGGGGTTTGGGGGCAAAGCCCAGCGGCGCCCGGCGGAGGAGCACGACGCAAGGGCGCCGGGTCGAAGCGCACCCGCGCCGGATCGATCGTCGACCATCGCAGCGCTTCGACCGGCGGGCTCACCGCGCGCGTCACCGTAGCGTCCGGTCGTACCGCGCCGGGGTTGCACCCGCCGCCCGCGACGATATCGTGCCGCCCATGGGAGCCAGGCCATGGATGGTGCGAGGCGCGTGGCGCGGGAGCGTCGCGGAGACCTTTGCCGAGACGCGCGCGCAGGCGTTTCGCGACCACGCCTACCAGCCGGTGCCCGGCCGCACCTTCGTGACGCTGGCGGCGCTCGACGCCTTCTTCGCAAGCGAGCCCGAGGTCGCTGACGACGGCGAGGTGTGCATGGACGCCGCGGAGGGAACGGCCTCGATCCTCGACATTCGGGCGCTGGGTGACGAGGTCGAGCCCGGCCTCTCCGCGCCGCTGTCCGACGCGCAGCTCGTCGAAGTCTTCGGCACCCGCACGCCGACCCCCGCCGCCGTCACGTGGGAGGCCTGCTCGCCGCTCTTCGAGGCGCTCGACCGCGGCGAGTCACGGTACGTCGTCGCGTACGAGCACGACGCGCCCGCGGAGGCGGTGTTCATCGGATATTCGTGGGACTGAGGCGGCTCGCCGCGGACGGCGTCGGCTTCGCGAGCGTCGCGGCCGCGGCCGTCTCGCTGTCAATGGCCTTCGCCCTCAAGGCGCGCGACCTCCTGCTCGAACGCCGCGTTGCTCAACCCTCCGAGCGCTCGATGGTCACGCCAGGTCCACGACGAGCGCAGCGGCTCGACGAGGAGCTCGAGCGCTCCCGTGGTGGTCACCCCCGAGCGCGGTGATCGCACGAGCGCGCCGGTGACCATCACGGCCGTCAAGACGACGAAGCTCCACGCGACCCCCCGGGGCCAGCGGCCGTGTGGCGCCGTCCGCGCCGCGAGGAACAGCGCCGCGCTCATGACCCCGCCGACGCCCAGGAAGAGGCTCGACGGGGCCGCTGCGGTGACGCTGATGCCGTCGAGGCGCAGGCGATAGCGGAGTGCGGCCCACGCCAGCGCGTAGATCCAGGGCATGGCCGCCACGACGACTGGC
>JAQBQI010000816.1 GCA_028287085.1 Myxococcaceae bacterium | reverse complement strand
GTCGCTGACGCCGCCGTCGGCGCCGCCCGCCGACGGGCGCGTGCAGCGCTCGCCCACGTTGGTCGCGCAGGTCATCCCGCAGGCGCCGCAGTTCTGGTCGGTGGTGAGGTCGACGCACGCGCCGTTGCAGACCGCCTGCGTCGGGCCGGAGCAGTCGACGCAGCTGTTCGCGAGGCAGGTCGCGGTGCCGGTGCAGGTGCCCCCGGCGCCCGCGTCCATCGAGGTGCCGCCGTCGCCCGCGACGGCGCCCGCACAGCACGGCTGGCCCGGGGCGCCGCAGGCCACGCAGACGCTCGCCTGGCAGGTGAGCCCCGCGCTGCGACAGATCGTGCGGGCCCCTCCCGGTGCGGTGGCGACCCGGGGACAGCACGCCGCCCCCATGGTGCCGCATGGGCCCGCGTCGGGGAGCGCGACGTCCGTGGGGTTGTCGATGGCGCACGCGCTCAAGAGCACCGCCGTGAGCACGGCGAAACCAAATGAAATGGACCTCATCACGGCGGACGATAACAGACCTCCCCCGGGCGCGGTCCTCCTTTGACGGCGCGGCGCCGTTGCCCGTCATAGGTTCTGGTGGCGCGCACCCGTTCTCCCGTATGGTCCCCGGCCATGGTGAGGAAGCGGCTTCGAATGGGTACCAGCGCGGCGACGGCCGCGGTGGCGGCGGCGCTGGCGGTCACGGGCGCGGGTCGCAGCGCGCACGCCCAGGTGGCCGAGCGCTTCTACATCGGCCTCGAAGGCGGCGCCGGCACGATGCTCTCGTCGCCGCAGAGCGACGAGTTCGGCCTCGGCCTCAGCGGCCGGTTGCGCCTCGGGTTTCGCCCGGCGCGCGCGCTCGGCATCCACCTCCAGGTCGAGGGCTCGACGTGGTCGGCCAACGCCCCGCTCGACCGCAGCGGCGTCACGTTGAACGTCGGCGCCGGCCTGCGCCTCACGCCCTTCTCGCTCGGCCGCGGCGGCCGACTCTTCGTCGACCTCGACGGGTCGCTGGCCCTCACCGGCGACGAGTTCGAGACCCGCAAGCGCTTCGCCTTCGGCGCCGGCCTCGGCTGGCTCTTCCCCATCGGATCGGTCTTCGCCCTCGGCCCGGAGGTGCGCCTCGGCGACGTGCTCGGCACCGCCGACGACAGCAACGCCGGCCGCGGCGACGCCCTCTACTGGAACGCCGGGCTCGCCCTCGAGCTCCATTTCCCGGGCGAGCAGCCGCCGCCCCCGCCGGCCCCGCTCCCCCCGACGCCCGCGCCGCCCGCGGACGCCGACGGCGACGGCATCCTCGACCCCGACGACCGCTGCCCCACCGAGCCCGAGACGCGCAACGACTACCAGGACGCCGACGGCTGTCCCGACAACCCCGACACCGACGGCGACGGCATCCGCGACCCCGATGACCGCTGCGTGAGCGAGGCCGAAGACCGCGACCAGTACCTCGACGAGGACGGCTGCCCCGACCCCGACAACGACAGCGACGGCATCCCCGACACGGCCGACCGCTGCCCCCTCCAGGCCGAGGTGATCAACCAGTTCGAGGACGCCGACGGCTGCCCCGACGAGGCGCCCGCCGCCGCCGTCGTGACCGCCGAGGCCATCACCATCAACCAGCTGGTGTACTTCGACACCAACCGCGCGACGATCCAGGCGCGCTCGAACGCCATCCTCGACCTCGTGGTGGCCGCCCTCCGCGAGCACGCCGAGATCACCCGCATCCGCATCGAGGGCAACGCCGACGACACCGGCGACGCGCGCCACAACCAGACGCTCTCGCGCGACCGCGCCCGCGCCGTGATGCGCTACCTGCAGACCCACGGCATCGCCGCGCGGCGCATGACGGCGCTCGGCAACGGCTCGACGCGCCCCGCGATGCAGGGCGACACCGACGAGGCCCACGCGCGCAACCGGCGCGTGGAGTTCGTCATCGTGTCGGGGGGAGCGAACGCCGCGGCGACCCCGGCCCGCCCGGGCGGGCGTCGTCGCCGGCGTCACTGACCTCGTCGTCGACGGTGGTGTGCCGCGCGCGCTCGGAGACGGCGCGGGTGGACACGCCCATCACCGTGAGCGGCTCGTCGGAGGTGGAGAAGGTCACGCGCTGGCCGAGCTCCACCGGCAGCGACAGCCGCGGGCCGTCGACGTAGAGGCGGCACTCGCGCATCTTGTTGAGGATCTCGAGCCGCTCGCCCGGGTGCACGAGGCCGCGGGGCAGCGCGTAGGGCGCGCCGTCGGGCGTGTAGGGCTCGCGCACCACGAACTGCAAGAGCCGCGAGCGCAGCGAGAGCAGCCGGCCGCCGGCGCTGCGGATGGCGGCGGTGGAGCCCGCGCCGGTCGAGATCCAGAGGCCCGACGACTTCTGCTCCTCGAGGGTTCCGCGGAAGGACACGAGGTAGCGCGAGGTGTGGGCGGGGTGGGGGTTGGCGAAGAGCACGTCGTTGAGCACGCGGCGGTGCACCACCTCGCCGTCGACGCTCACCTGCATGCGGGCGAGGCGCACGCGCTGGGCGGCGCCCCGCGCGATGGCCTCGACGTGCGGCAGCACCTCGCCCATGCGCGTGCCGCAGAGGAAGCCGACGGAGTCCTGCGGCGCCGAGTTGACCCCGAGCATGGGCGTGTCGCCGACGCCGTGGCTCGCCCAGAGCAGCGTGCCGTCGCCGCCGACGGTGACCACGAGGTCGTACGCGTCGAGGGCCTCGAGGCGGTCGCGGTAGCGCAGCGTGACCTTCGCGCCGACGGCCTCGAGCGCGCGCTGCACCTCCTCGACGGTGCGGTGGTGGTGCTCGTCGGCGCGCATCATCCGCGCGACGGTGACGTCGCCGCGGGCGAGGAGCTCCTTCACCCGGGGCACCCCCTGCTGCCGGATGTAGCGGTCGTACGCGGTGCGCTTCGCGAAGACCAGCACGCGGCGGAGGCCAGGCATCGCTCGCCCTCAGGCCCCGGGCTGCAGCTCGGCGCGCAGCCGCCGCAGGGCCAGCTCGGTCTTCGCGTCTTCGATGGTGCCGTCTTCGGCGCGCGCGAGGCACTCCGACAGCGGCCACCACGCGACCGTCGACCCGGCCTCCACCACCCCGTCGCCCTTCGCCTCGACCGCGATCGTCGGGTCGGGCACGCGCACCTTCACCACGTGGATCTTCTCCGCGCACATGCCCGGCGACAGGTAGACGGCCACGCCCAGGCGCGCGAAGTCTGCGCGCGGCAGCGAGAAGCCGGTCTCTTCTTCGGTCTCGCGGCGGGCGCACTCGAGCACGCCCTCCTCGCCGCGCTCGTCGGCCTCGATGAGCCCCGCCGGGAGCTCCCACAGCTCGAGCCCGGTGCGCGCGTCGGGCACCACCAGCTCGCGCTCGCGGCGCAGCACCAGCGGCGGGCGCAGCTGCTGGCGCACGCACACCAGCGGGTCGCGCGGCGCGCCCGGCCGCTCGGACCACATCACCACGACGACCGCGTCGAGCGCGGCGCGGTCGACGGCGTCGTAGCGGTACACCTCGCTGAGGGTGCCGTCGGCGTTGCGGGTGCGCAGCTTGAGCCGCCGCACCTTGAGGTAGCCCTTGTCACTGGGCGTCTGCGCGGAGAGGTCTTCGACGATCTCGATGTCCACGGGCATGGCGCGCCAGCATACACATTCTCAGGGGAACATCCCGGCCCCGCGCAGCCCTTCGCCCTCGTCCCCGCCGAGCATGAGGTTCATGCACTGGATGGCCTGCCCCGAGGCGCCCTTCACGAGGTTGTCGATGGCGCCCATGGCGACGACGCGGCCGGCGCGGGCGTCGACGGCGTAGCCCACGAGGGCGCGGTTCGACCCGCGCACCCAGAGGGTGTCGGGCAGCACGCCGGGGTCGAGCACGGCGACCGAGGGCGAGCCCGCGAAGTAGCGCCGCGCCTCGGCGACGAGGGCCTCGACGGTGACGCCGTCGCGCGCGAGGTCGGCGTACTGCGTCGAGAGGATGCCGCGGGTCATCGGGGCGAGCGTCGGGGTGAAGGTCACCGTCGGCGCGGCGCCGAGCACGTCGCCGAGCACCTGCTCGATCTCGGGCGTGTGGCGGTGCGTGCCCGCGACCTTGTAGTTGCGCGCGCCTTCGCCGGTCTCGGGGAAGTGGGTGCTCGGCGCGGGCGAGCGGCCGGCGCCCGACACGCCCGAGAGCGCGTGGATGACGATGCGCTCGGGCCGCACGAGCCCGGCGGCGAGCAGCGGGAGGAGGGGCAGCGTGCTCGCGGTGGGGTAGCAGCCGGGCACCGCCACGAGGCGGGTCGCGCGGATGGCCTCGCGGTGCAGCTCGGGGAGTCCGTAGACGGCCTCGGCGAGGCGCGCGGTGGCGGTGTGCTCGGCGCCGTACCAGGTCTGGTAAAGCGCGGGGTCGCGCAGGCGGAAGTCGGCGGAGAGGTCGAGCACGCGGAGGCCGCGGGCGAGCAGGGCCTCGACGCAGGGGATGGAGGCGCCGTGGGGGAGGGCGCAGAAGGCGACGTCGGCGCGGCGGGCGGCGTCGTCGGCGTCGAAGGGCTCGATGGGCAGCTCGCAGAGGCCGGTGAGGGCGGGGAGCACCGTCGACACGCGCGGGGTGAGCTTCTCGCGGGCGTAGAGGGCGGTGACCTCGACGCCGGGGTGCTGGAGCAGCAGGCGCAAGAGCTCGGCGCCGGTGTAGCCCGTGGCGCCGACGATCGCGACGCGAGCGCGAGGACGTTCCATCGATGGACCTCTGTGGGGGTTGTAGAGGGAGACGAAGGCGGAGTGGAGGCGAAGGGAGGGAGGCGGGAGCGACTAGCGCTTGGAGTACTGGAAGCGCTTACGGGCGCCGGGCTGGCCGTACTTCTTGCGCTCCTTCTTGCGGGCGTCGCGGGTCAGGAGACCGGCGCGCTTGAGCGGGGTGCGGCGCTCGGCGTCGACCGAGGTGAGGGCGCGGGCGATGCCGAAGCGGACCGCGTCGGCCTGGGCCGCGAGGCCGCCGCCGGCGACGTTGGCTTCGATGTCGTAGCGGCCCATGGCCTCGACGATTTCGAAGGGCTGCAGGATGAGCAGCTGCGAGGCCTGGCGGGGGAAGTACTGGTCGTACGGGCGGCGGTTGACGAGGATGTTGCCCGAGCCCGGACGGAGGATGACGCGGGCGACGGCGGTCTTGCGCTTGCCCGTGGAGAAGTGGCGGTCGGCGGTCTGCATCGTAGGTGCCTTCGGTAGGATCAGAACTGGAGGGGGAGGGCCACGGGCTGCTGAGCGGCGTGCGGGTGCTCGGCGCCGGCGTACACCTTGAGCTTGAGGCCCTGGGCGCGGCCGAGGCTGTTGTGCGGGAGCATGCCCTTCACGGCCTTCTCCACCGGAAACTCGGGCTTGTGCTTGAGCATGTCGCCGACCGCGCGCTTGCGCAGGCCGCCGATGGTGCCGGAGTAGTTGTAATAGAACTTCTTGGTCAGCTTGGAGCCGGTCAGGGCGACCTTCTCGGCGTTGATCACGATCACGAAGTCACCGGTGTCGATGTTCGTGGTGAACGTCGGGCGGTGCTTGCCGCGGAGAACCCGGGCGATGTCGCTCGCGAGCCGCCCGAGGGGGCGGTTGGTCGCGTCGACGATGTACCAGGAGCGTTCGGCGTTGGCGGGAGCGGTGTACGTGTCCATCGTGAGGATTTCGACCTGGGCTGGAGTTCTATGGAAAAACGAATCATCGACAGCCCTTGAGGGGGGTGTCGGGAGCGCGGGAGACTACTGATCCGCCGGAGCATGTCAAGACGCCCTCCGAAGGTGTTCGCGGGCCAAAGCTCCGGCGATCGGAGTCGCACCCGGCGCTTGCCGTGGCCGCGGCGGCGTTGGTATGACGGCGGCAACCGCGATGGATTGGAAGGTAGCTGTCGTCAAGCGCGCGATCGATGTCGTGGGGGCCACCACCGCCCTCGCCGTCACGGCGCCGTTGTATCCCGTCATCGCCGCGGCGCTCTACGCCGACAACCCGGGGCCCATCTTCTACTCGCAGGAGCGCGTCGGGCGCACGCACCCGACCGCCCGGTGGGAGAACTCCCGCGAGCTGCCGACCTTCCGGATGTGGAAGTTCCGCTCGATGCGCATCGACTCGGAGAAGGACGGGCGCGCCAAGCTGGCCAGCTCCAACGACGACCGGGTTACCAGGGTCGGTAAGTTTCTCCGCAAGACGCGCCTCGACGAGATCCCGCAGTTCTGGAACGTGCTCCGCGGCGACATGTCGATCGTGGGCCCGCGCCCCGAGCGCCCCGAGCTGGTGCGCACGCTCTGCGCGGCGATCCCGATGTTCGAGGAGCGCACGCGCATGGTGCGGCCGGGCATCACGGGCCTCGCCCAGATCTCGCTCGACTACCTCGGGCGCATGCCCGCCGACTCCGCCATCGCGACGCTCAAGAGCACGCTGCTCAACCCCTTCAAGCTCGAGGAGCTCGAGGGGTCGGTCGCCGACGACATGCGCACGAAGCTCCTCTACGACCTCGCGTACGCCGCGCGGCTGGAGGATTTCTGGGGCTTCTTGAAGACCGACGTCGAGATCATGCTGCGCACGCCCGCGGTGATGCTCGGCGCGCGCGGTCGTTGACGTCCCCGTCGCTCAGCTAGAGGTTTGACGCGGAGCAACGTGAACGCGTAGGTTCCGGCTCCGAAACGAGGCGAGCGCGTCGACGATGGCCGATCAGTCTTCCCGAAAGCCGCCAGCGCGGTTTCCGACGATGAACGCGCCGCCCAACCGTGGCGGTTCGGCACCGGCGCGTGACGAGCTGGCGGGATATTTCTCCGAGCACGGCCCGGTGCCCGCACCGACGCACGAACTCATCGACTCCGACGCGGCCACCCGCGTCGCCGACGCCTCGTCGCTCTTCCCGGGCGGCAACGGCAACGGCTACGGCGACGCGCCGGGGAGCTTCCCCACCAACCCCGGCGGCTGGCAGCCCGTGGGCACCGACTCCTCCGAGGCCATGACCCTCAACGCCGACCAGATGCGCGCGCACCTGCCGGCCATGGAGGGCTACGGCGAGGCGCGCACCAACCAGTTCAACCCGCAGGGCGACAACTACGGCTACGGCGACCACGCCTTCGACGGCTCGGTGGTCGACCCCAACGAGCCCGCGCACGACTACGGCATGGTGCCCTTCGGCGAGGGCGCCGCGCACGACTCGATGCCCTCGTGGAGCCCGCCCAGCTACTCGATGCTGCGCATCAACCCCGCCGAGCACGTCGACGGGGGCTTCTCGCCCGACCTCGTGCTGCTGTCGCACCCCGACGGCTTCGCGGCGGCGCAGTTTCGCACGCTCCGCTACCGCCTCGAGCAGGAGCCCGACCTCCAGGTCATCGTGGTCACCTCGGCGCGCGACGGCGACGGCAAGAGCGTCACCGCGGCCAACCTCGCCCTCGCGCTCGCCGAGGGCGGCCGCATCCAGGTGCTCCTCATCGACGCCTCGCTGCGCAACCCGGCGCAGCACCGGCTCTTCGGCGTCAACGGCGACCTCGGCCTCACCAGCGTGCTCGCCGCCCGGCAGAACGACCCGTCGCTCCCGGTCGACGTCATCCGCATCACCGCCAGCCTCAACCTCATGCCCGCGGGCCCCGCCGTCGCGAGCGCCCACGCCGCCCTCTCCTCCGAGGCCGCGGCCGTGCTCATGGGCCAGCTGCGCCGCGAGTTTCGCTACATCATCGTCGACTCGGCGGCCGTCTTCGGCACGGCCGAGACGCTCGCGTGGCACGGCCTCATCGACAAGTACATCGTCACCGCCCGCGCGGGCCGCACCACCACCGAAGACCTCACCGCCACCTGCGAGCGCCTCCAGAAGGAGCGCATCGTGGGGGTGACCTTCCTCGGCCCGAAGATCAAGCGGCGCTAGGCGCGCGGGTCTTGACGTGTTCGGGGGTGGGCTGGGTTCGTGGCCCCCTCACCGCGCTGC
>JAQBQI010000798.1 GCA_028287085.1 Myxococcaceae bacterium | reverse complement strand
CTGCGCACCGTTGCCCTCCCCGGGGCCGACGGCACGCCGCGCTTCGTGCGTCCCCCCGACGTGCCGCCCGGCACCATGGCGCACGTGCAGGTGCGGGCGGCGGGCAGCTTCCTCGTGCCGAGCGTCGAGGTCGAGGCCGAGGGCTCGGCGCCCGCGCTCGGCGTGGTGGGCCTGGACGAGCCCGTGCGCGCGGACGTCTTCGCCGCCGTCGCCCCGCGCGAGGGCGGCACCCTGCTCGACCCGTGGGCGGTGAGCCTCAACCTCCGCGGGCTCACCTCGCCGAACGGCAACCGCGACCAGCAGGCGCGCGTCGAGGCCGACGTCCGGTTCTCGGCGCGCGTCGCCGACCTCATGACGCGGGGCACCGGCGCCGTCTCGTGGGACCGCTTCGACGTCGACTCCGAGAACCTCCGCATCGAGCGCTTTCGCGCGGCGCGCGAGCGCGGCCTCGAGGGCCGCGTCGCGGTGCGCCTGCTCGCGACCGACGACCCGCACGAGCCGCTCACCGCGAGCGTGACGGTCGAGGACTTCCGCGCGCGCCTGCCCGAGTCGATGCAGTCGTACGTGGCGCCCTCGGCGCGGGCGCGCATCCGCGCGAACGTGCACAGCAGCGAGGGTGGCCGCTTCCTGCTGCGCACCTGCGCGATCGCCACCACCGCCGCGGCGACGCCCGACTGCGCGCCCGACGGCCCGCTGGCCGAAGCGCCGGGCGAGTCGGTGCTCGCCGTCGCCTCGCTGCCCTTCCGCGGCGCGCTGCCGCGCATCGAGCCCGACCGCGCGGGCGCGGTCTTCGACCTCATCGCCGCGGGCTACCCCCTCGAGACGCTCTCCCGCTTCGTGCCCGAGGACATCGCCTCCAACCTCGGGGGCCAGCTGCAGGCGCGCATCCACTGGGACGGCCAGCACCCCAACGCGCCGAGCGGGCGGCTCGCGCTGCAAGGCGGGCGCGCGACGCTCACGACCCTCGGCGAGCCGATGCGCGAGCTCGACCTGCTGCTCGTGGCGAGCGACTCCGCGGTGCGCGTCGACCACGTCGACTTCATGCTCGGCCGCGGCCGCCTCCACGCCGACGGCGCGGCGACCATCTACGACGACCACGTGGGCCTGGAGATCCACGGGCGCACCCGCACCCTGCCCGCGGTGCTCTCGGGCTACACCTGGGCGTGGCTCGACGGCGCCGTCGGCTTCACCATGGATTTCCGCGGCGACGGCGCGAGCGGGCGCATCGAGGTCGAGCAGCTCTCCGCCCTGGTGCAGGACCAGCCCTCGAACAACCTCCAGGCCCTCGGCGACGACCCGAGCGTCTTCATCGTGGGCCGCACGCGGCTCGCCCAGCCGGGCGACGCGAGCCAGTACCCGATCGAGCTCGAGGTCCACTCGCAGACCCCGGTGTGGGCGCGCCGCTCGGACTTCGCCATCGCCGTCCGCACCGACCTCCGCATCCGGAAGGACCGCGCCGGCCTCGCGATTGCGGGCTCGGTCAACCAGGCGAGCAACCAGTCCTGGTACTCGATCTTCGGCAAGCAGTTCGACCTCGACCGCGTGCGCATCACCTTCGACGGCAACCTCGCGCTGAACCCCGAGCTCGACATCGCCGCGCACCACGACTCCCCCTCCGCCGGGCGCATCACCGTCGCGGTCAGCGGCCGCCTCGCGCGCCCCACCATCGTGCTCGCGTCCGACAGCTTCCCCACCGCGAGCCAGGCGGAGATCCTCGCGATGATCGCGCTCGGCCGCCGCTCGCCCGCCGCGAGCTCGACCGGCACCGACTTCGCCGGCCAGTTCGCGCAGGCCATCGTCTCCCTCGTGTCGGGCATCGTCGCGAGCGGCATCTCGCGCGAGTTCGCCTTCCTCCCGACGATCATCGCCGAGCCCACGACCGCGGGCGGCGGGCGCTACGGCGCCGGCGTGAACCTCTCGCCTCGCATCTACCTCCAGGCGACCTACTCCGCGGCCGGCAGCTCGTCGTCGCAGAGCGCCGGCACCGGCAGCCTGTCGTCGGAGTTTCGCATGCTGCTCGAGTACGCCGTGAACGAGGCCATCACCCTGGCCGCCACGGTCAGCAGCCGCGGCGCCGGCTCGGCCGACGTCTACTGGTCACCGTGAGGCGTAGCCCACGCCGGCGGCGTCGAGCACCCGCCGCAGCCCGATGAGCAGCGTCAGGTTGCGCACGTTGTAGCCGTAGCGCAGCCCCTCCGCGGTGAAGACCGCCGCGCGGGTGTCGCCGTTCTCGACGAAGACCGAGGGGTGCACGCGGTCGTCGGAGACGCCCTCGGAGGGCACGCCCGCGAGGGCCGCGTGGTAGTCGATGAGCGGCAGGTGGCGCGAGGCCGCGAGGGCGCGGATGCGGTCGTTGATCGCGGCCGCCTCGGCGCGCGCCGCGGGGCTGCCGTGGTGCGCGGGGATCGTGCTGAGCAGCACGACGACGCCCCGCCGCTCGGCGCGGTCGACGATGGCGGCGAGGTTGGTCGCGAGGGTCTCCGCGCCCGCGCGCTCGGCGTCGTTGGTGCCGACCATCAGCACCGCGAAGGCGCCGCGCATGGTCCGCAGCTCGCGCTCGACGGGGCAGCGGTCGCCGCCCTCGAGGAGCTGGGCGGACTCCCAGCCCGCCGTCGCGGCGGCGCTGGCGCGGGTGAAGGCGTTCTCCTCGCGGCCCCGCGGCGTGCGCCGGCGGAACCACGCGATCACCGGCTCGAGCGACGCGAACTCGCCGAGCTCGTACCAGCCGTGCCCGAGGTCCTGCGCGAAGCTGCCCGACTCGGTGATGCTGTCGCCGAGCTTGCTGAAGACGTCCGGGCGCATGCCCGCGGCGGCGCCGCGCGCGAAGACCTCGCGGACGTGCGCGAGGGTCGCGGCGTCGAGCGGCGGGACGAAGCGCTCCCAGTCCGCGGCCGAGCGCGGCGCCGTCGGCCCGGC
>JAQBQI010000739.1 GCA_028287085.1 Myxococcaceae bacterium | reverse complement strand
TGAAGTCGCTCTCGCCCGCGAAGGTCGCGCCCAGCGCTCCGGCGCCGCCGCCCGCGAAGCCGCCGCCGCCCGCGCCGTAGGCGCGATATCCCGTGAAGACCCCGCCGCCGCCGCCGAACTGCGCCGCCGGGGACGCGAAGATCAGCTGCGTCCGGTTGTCGGCGATGCACGCGGAGTTGCTGCCGACGAGGCAGGTCCCCGTGGTGCCCGCGGCGCCTCGGCCGTTGCCGCCCGCGACGCCCGCGACCCACTCGCACGCCGGGCCCGCCGTCGCGGTGCGGGGATCGCCCGTGAACCCGCCAGCCCCGGCGCGGCCCTGGCGGGTGCTGCGCGACGTGATCGTCGACTGGCTGCCCGGGCCGCCCGACACGTCGATGGTCCCGTCGACCACGACGTCGCTCGTCGCCCGCAGGTCGAGCGTGCCGTTGTCGGCGCCGCCGCCCGCGACGAAGACCACCACGCCCGCGGGGACGTTGATGGTCGTGAAGTTGTGCACCCCCGGCGGGAGATAGGTCGGGTTCACGGTCGGCATGAACGCGCCCTCCGTGCCGCTGCTCGGTCGCCCGCACACGCCGTCGTTGCAGGTCGCGCCCGCCGCGCACGCGCGCCCGCACGCCCCGCAGTTCGCCGCGTTCGAGGACGTCGCCACCTCGCAGCCGTCGGCCGCCGTCGCGTTGCAGTCCGCGAAGCCGGGCAGGCACGCGCCGACGACGCACGCCGACGCGCGGCACGCGACCGCAGTCCCGGTCGGCGCCACGCACGGGCGACCGCAGGCGCCGCAGTTGTTCGGGTCGCCGCTCACGTCGACGCAGAAGACGCCGCAGCACTGCAGGCCAGGGTCGCACGCCGGGCCCCCGCCGCAGCCGGTCGCCGGCGTCGTACATCGCCCCGCCGTGCACTCCTGGCCGCCGCGGCACGCGACCCCGCAGCCGCCGCAGTTCAAGCGATCGTCGAGCACGCCCAGGCAGCGGTCGGTGCAGCACAGCTGCCCGCGCGGACACAAACCGCCCGGTCCACAGGCGCTCGGCGGGCGACACGTCGCGCCCACGCACGCCTCGCCGGCGGCGCAGACCAGCCCGCAGCCGCCGCAGTTGAGCGGGTCGCTCGCGACGCTCACGCAGGCGTCGCGACAACAGACGGTGCCCACGGCGCAGGCCGAGCAGGCGACGTCGGCCCCGTCGGGAGCGTCGCCGGCGTCCTCGACGTCGCTCGCGTCTTCGACGTCGCTCGCGTCTGCGACGTCGCTCGCGTCTGCGACGTCGTCGACATCCCCCGCGTCTTCGGCGTCCGCAACGTCTTCGACGTCGGCCACGTCTTCGACGTCGGCCACGTCGGGCGCGTCGGCGCGGTCGAGCGGGACGTCGAGCGCGTCGACGCCGGGGCCGTCGGTCGACGTGTCCGTCGCGGACGGGCGATCGGGCGCGGCGCCGTCCGGGAGGTCCAGTGACTCACCCTCGAGCTCGGTGCGGCCGCAGCCGACCATCAGAAGTGCGACGCCCGCGATGCACACGACCCTGGCTCGATCCGACTGCGCCTTCATGTCTTCTCCGCGTCTCCTCGCATCGCCGTTTCCAACATCGCCCGCAGCTCGGCGCCGTCGAGGTGCTCGCGCTCGAGCAGCGTCGCCGCGATCGAGTGGACCGCGGCGCCCCGGTCTTCGAGCACCTTGCGCGCGACCGCCTCGGCCGACGAAACCAGCAGCCTGATCTCGGAGTCGACGAGGTCGGCCAGGTCGCCGCCGTGCTCGGAGCCGCCGTGCTCGGACATCATCCCCCAGTCGCCGATCTGCCGGCCCCGCCCGAGGGAGATCGCGCCGATCTTCTCCGACATCCCGAACTCGACCACCATCGCCCGCGCCATCTCCGTCGCCTGAGAGAGGTCGCTCGCCGCGCCGGTCGAGACCTCGCCCAGGAAGAGCGCCTCGGCCACGCGCCCGCCCAGCAGCGACGCCAGCTGCGCGCGCAGCTCGCTCTCGGTCAACAGGTAGCGATCCTCCGTCGGGCGCTTGAGCGTGTAGCCGAGGGCCCCGAGGCCGCGCGGCACGATCGACACCTTCGTCACCCGCGACGCCCCACCGAGCACCTCGCCGACCAGCGCGTGGCCGAGCTCGTGGTACGCGACCCGCCGCCGCTCGTCGGGCGTCAACACCCGCGACCGCCGCTCGAGGCCCGCGGCGACGCGCTCCATCGCCTCCTGCAGGTCGGCGCCGGTCGCGGCCGAGGCGCCCCGACGCGCCGCGAGCAGCGCGCCCTCGTTGATCAGGTTCGCGAGGTCGGCGCCGGCGTAGCCCGTCGTCTCGGCCGCCAGCGTCTCCATGTCGACGTCGGGCGCCAGCGAAACCGTGCGCGAGTGCACCCGCAGGATGGCCAGCCGGCCCGAGCGGTCGGGCCGGTCGACCAGCACCTGCCGGTCGAAGCGACCGGGTCGGAGCAGCGCCGCGTCGAGGATCTCCGGGCGGTTCGTCGCGGCCAGCACGATCACGCCGTTGTTCGTGGCGAAGCCGTCCATCTCGACGAGGAGCTGGTTGAGCGTCTGCTCGCGCTCCTCGTTGGAGCCCATCGCGCTGCCGCCGCGCGTGCGGCCGAGCGCGTCGAGCTCGTCGATGAACACGATGCACGGCGCCTGCGCCTGCGCGCCCTCGAAGAGGTCGCGCACCCGCGCGGCGCCCACGCCCACGAACATCTCGACGAACTCGCTGCCGCTGAGCGAGATGAAGGGCACCCCGGCCTCGCCCGCGACCGCCTTCGCGAGCAGCGTCTTGCCCGTGCCGGGCGGCCCCACCAGGAGCACCCCGCGCGGAATGCGCGCGCCCACCCGCTTGAAGCGCTCGGCGTCGCGGAGGAACTCCACCACCTCGAGCAGCTCGCGCTTCGCCTCGTCGACGCCCGCAACGTCGTCGAAGCGCACCGTGACGTCCTTCTCGCCCGCGACCTTGCCGCGGCTCTTGCCGAAGGAGAGCACGCCGCCGCTCGGACCCTGCAGCCGCTGCACGAGCCAGCGGCCCACGAGGAGGGCCGCGAGCAGGCTGAGGCCCGCGGTGAGGCTCCACGAGAGCCAGCGCGTGTCGGCCGCGCCCTCGAAGGTGACGCCCTTCTCGCCCAGCAGCGCGACGAGCTGCGGGTCGGCGACGCGCACCACCTCGAAGTCCAGGGGGGCGCGGGCCGCGGTCGGGGCCGGCGCGCCCGTCGTCGGCCGCCGGTACCGCCCGCGGATCATGCGGTCGCCGATCGTCACCGACGCGACCCGGCCGGCCACCACGCGGGCGCGGAACTCCGAGTAGGGCAGCACCGCCGTGGCGCCGGGCGCGAACTCCGCCAGCAGCACGATCGCGCCGAGCAGCACCGTCAGGGCCGCGAGCCACGAGCGCGCGCGGCGGTCGCGACGGTCGTCGGTCCGCGGGTCGGTCACGCGCCGGAGGCCCCGCCGAAGACCGGCAGCGTGCGCTTCACGGGCTTCGCGCCCTGGAGGGCCAGCTGCCCGCAGGCCGCGTCGATGTCGTCGCCGCGCGTCTTGCGGATGAACACGCTGTAGCCGTCGGCCCGCAGCAGCGCCTGGAAGGCCTCGACGTCGCCGCGCACCGGCGCCTCGTAGGCGACGCCGTCGACCGGGTTCAGGGGGATGAGGTTCACCTTCACGGCGAGGCCGCGCAGCAGCTTCGAGAGGGCGCGCGCGTGCGACGCCTGGTCGTTGATGCCGCGCATCAGCGTGTACTCGACCGTGATGCGGCGGCGGCGCGCGAGGGGGTAGCGGCGGAGCGCGGGCATCAGCTCGGCGAGCGGATAGCGACGGTTGATGGGCATCAGCGCCGAGCGGAGCTCGTCGGTCGGCGCGTGCAGCGAGATGGCCAGCGCGACCTCGCCGCGGAAGTCCTGGCCGAGGCGGTCGATTTCGGGGACGAGGCCCGACGTGCTCACGGTCACCCGGCGCGTGGAGAGGTCGAGGCCGTCGCGGTGCGTGAGCAGCCGCAGCGCCCGCGCCACCGCGTCGTAGTTGTGGAGCGGCTCGCCCATGCCCATCAGCACCACGTTGCGGATCGCCTCGCCGTCGTCGAGGAGCGTGCGCCCCAGCAGCACCTGCGCGACGATCTCCCCCGCGGTGAGGTGGCGCTTGAGGCCGGCCACGCCCGACGCGCAGAAGACGCAGCCCATCGCGCAGCCGACCTGCGTCGAGATGCACTGGGTCACCCGGCGCGCTGCGATTCTCGGGCGCGCGGGGTCGGGCTCGTCGTCGGCCTCGTCGTCGGCCTCGTCGTCGGGCATCGGCGGGATCAGCACGGTCTCGACGGTTCCGCTGTTGGCGGAGTCGGGGAAGCCGACGAGCACCTTGCGGGTGTCGTCGGTCGCGCGGTGCAGCTTCTCGATGACCACGGGCATGTGCACCGCCGCGCCCGCGAGCTTCTCGCGCAGCGTCTTCGCGATGTCCGTCATCCCCACCGGGTCGGCGACCGAGCGCGTGTGGATCCAGCGGAAGACCTGCTTCGCCCGGAACGGCCGCTCGCCCCAGGTCGCCAGCAGCGCCTCCCACTCCTCGAGGTAGGAGCCGACCGGGTCGCGGAGGATGTCGTGGATGGCGGGTGGCACGCCGGTCCCTCTAACAGCGCGAAGGGAGTCGGGCAATCACGCGGCCCTCAGTAGACGCCCCGGGTGGCGATGCGCAGATCCCACCCCTCGGCGCCGGGGAGCGTCGCGCCGTCGAAGCTGCGGCCCGCCGCCGCGAAGACCTCCAGCGGCTCGACCACGCGGTAGCCCACCGACCCGAGCAGCTCGTGGCTGACCTCCGAGGCCACGCGGTCGTCGCGTTGCTGGAAGGCGTAGCGGAGGCCCAGCAGGAGCCGCTCGACGGGCTCGACGCGGGCGAAGGTCTCGACGAGGTACGACACCCGCGAGCCGTCAGAACCGACGCCCCACGCGGCCGTGCCGACCACGCACGCACGCACGCTGCGGTCCTGCCAGAGGAGGCCCGCGGTGAGGCGGTCGGCCCGCGTGCCCGAGACGCCCGAGGTGCCGAGCGTGAACGACGCGAAGACCGCGAGGGGCGACCACGCGCGCAGGGGAATCGGGTGCACCGAGGCGGCGACCTCGACGTTATTGCCGCGGTCGAGATCGCGCCCGGCGTAGCCCTCGCCGTTGAACGCGCCCACGCCGACCCAGCCGAAGCTGCCCGGGAGCACGCAGCGGACGGTGGCGCCGAGGTCGGCGGGGGCCCCGAGGCCGCGTCGTTCGAGCGCCGTGGGCGACAGCACGCGGAAGCGCCAGGTGCCTTCGATCTCGGGGATGGTGAGCGTCGGGACGACGCCCAGCTGGACGCGGAGCACGCGGCCCGGGGACCACCCCGCGAAGGCCTCGCGCACGCGCAACGAGAACGCGTCGGCGGAGGCACCCACCACCGCGCCGCCCGCCGCGGGCCCGATGGCCTCAAGCACCACGCGGGCGCGGGCGTCGTCGAACTCGCCGGTGAGCGCGGCGTGCACGCGCGGCACCTCGAAGGCGTGCGACCACGCGGTCGATGAGTCGGGTTGCTCCGCCGATCGGAGGGCGTACTGGGCGAAGACCTCCACGCCCGGACGCACCGAGAGCCCGGTGTTGCCCGCCGCCGTGGGCGGCGCGGCCGCGGGCTGCGACCACGCCGCCGAGGGGGCGAGCAGGGCGACGGCCGCGGCCGCGAGGCGCGCCTTCACGCCGGGGCCAGCAGCCAGCGGCGGAAAAGGGTCATGCCGCGCTCGAGGGCGCCGCGGTCGGTCCACTCGTTGCGCTGGTGGGCCTGCGACTGCGTGCCGGGGCCGAGGTTGACCGCCGCCACGCCGACGCTGGCGAAGCGGGCGACGTCGGTCCACGCCTGCTTGGGCTCGACGCCCTCGACGCCGCCCGCGATGAGCGCCTGCACCAGCGGGTGATCGCGGTGCGGCGGCGCCGAGGGCGACCGGTCGAAGACCTCGATCTCGGCCTCGCCCTGCACCAGCGCCTCGAGGTCGGCGACGGCGTCGTCGGCCGTGCGCCCCGGGGCGAAGCGGTAGTTTACGTTCAACGTAAAGCGGTCGGGGACGACGTTGCGTCCGCGTCCGCCCTCGGCGAGCGTCGCCGAGACCACCTCGCGGTAGAGCATGTCCTCCATGACCACGTCCCGCGGCGCGAGCGCGCCCAGCCGGGTGAGGAAGGCCCCCGACTTGTGGATCGCGTTCTCGCCCTGCCACGGGCGCGCGCTGTGCGACGTGCGGCCGTGGAAGTGCACCCGCGCGTGCACGCTGCCCATGCACCCGAGCTGGAGGCCGTTGGAGCTCGGCTCGAGGCACACCGCCAGGTCGACGGTCTTGAGCTCGGGGAAGTGTTCGAGCACGTCGCCGAGGCGGTTCTCGAGGAAGGGGCCCTCCTCGCGCTCGTAGAAGACGAAGGTCGGCTGAAAGCGCGGCTGCGCCCCGCGCGCGAGGTCTTCGAGCAGGCACAGCATCACCGCGAGCCCGGACTTCATGTCGGCGGCGCCGGGCCCGTAGATGCGGTCGCCCTCGACGCGGGTCGGTCCGTCGTGCTGCGTCTTCACGACGTCGAAGTGGCCCGCCAGCACCACCCGCGGCCCGTTCGACGCGACCCTCGGCGTCACCACCAGGCTGTGCCCGTCGCGGGCGACGGCCCCCTCCCCCAGCAGCGCGACGAGCTGCGCCTCGACGCGATCGCAGAGCGGCCCCTCCTCGCCCGTGAGCGAAGGGACCGCGCACAGATCGAGCAGGTGCTGCTCGACCGGAGAGAGGCTCATACGGCGACCTCGTGGTCGCGCAGGGCGCGCTCGAGCGAGGTCTTGCGGTCGGTGCTCTCGGTGCGGCGGCCGATGATCAGCGCGCAGGGCACCTGGTACTCGCCGGCCGGGAAGCGTCGCGCGCGCGTGCCGGGGATCACCACGCTGCGGGCCGGGATGCGCCCCTTCCACTCGACGGGCGACGCGCCGGTGACGTCGACGATCGCGGTGCTCGAGGTGAGCACCACGCCCGCGCCGAGGACGGCCTCCTGCTCGACGTGCACGCCCTCGACCACGATGACGCGCGAGCCCACGAAGGCGCCGTCTTCGATGATCACGGGGCGCGCCCCCGGCGGCTCGAGCACGCCGCCGATGCCCACGCCGCCCGCGAGGTGCACGTCGCGGCCGATCTGCGCGCACGAGCCCACGGTGGCCCAGGTGTCGACCATCGAGCCCGCGTCGACGTAGGCGCCGATGTTCACGTAGCCCGGCATCACGATGGCGCCCGGGGCGACGTAGGCGCCGTAGCGCACGGTGCCCGGCGGCACGATGCGCACCCCGTCGGGCGGAACCTTCACCGGGATCTTGTCCTGGAAGTGCAGCGGCCCGGCGGCCGAGCGCTCCATCGGGCGCAGCGCGAAGTACAGCAGGATGGCCTGCTTGATCCACGGGTGGACGGTCCACCCGGCGGCGTCGCGGGTGGCCACGCGGACCTCGCCGCGGTCGAGCAGTTCGAGGGTCTCCTCGACGGCCGCGGTGCTCTCCGCGGTGCGCAGCAGCGCGCGGTCGGCGAAGGTGCGCTCGATGATGGGTTGTAGCCGGGGGGCGACGGTGTCCTGGGTGCTCATCGCCCGAGGGCTTAGCCCACCCGGCGGGTGCCGCGAAAGTTCGCTACGGGACGCAGCCACTTTCGGCGGGCTGCCCCGCCGGCCGCACGTTGGGGCAGATGGCGCTCGGGAAGCGGCACTCCGAGGCGTCGGTGCAGCGCTGGACGCAGACCGAGCCCAGGGTGGCCGTCTCGGTGTTGAGGCACACGCCGTGGTCGGGGCACTCGGCGCTGGTGGCGCAGGCGACGGTGCAGAGCCCGATGTTGCGGCCCGTCAGGCGGTTGTTGAAGAGCACGCAGCGCGGCGTCGACTCGGCGCAGGCCGCGCTGGCCTGGCAGGAGCCGTACGCGGTCTCGTTGCGGGAGCTGCAGGCGACGAGGGGGATGAAGACGAGGAGCCACCGGGGAGCCATGGGAGCGCGCCGGAGGGTACACCGATGCGCGCGGGCGTGGGATCGTTCGCGCGATGATCGAGCTCAGCCACGTCTGGAAGCGCTTCGCGGCGCCGGTGCTCCGCGACGTGAGCCTGCGCGTGCCGGAGGGCTGCCTCTACGGGCTCATCGGCCCGGGCGCCGCGGGCAAGAGCGTGCTGCTGAAGTGCCTCGCCGGTCTGCTCCGGCCCGAGCGCGGCTCGGTGCGGGTCTTCGGCGGGGCGATCGAGGGCCTCGACGAGGTGTCGCTCCAGGCCGTGCGCAACCGGGTGGGCATGCTCTTCCAGAACAACGCCCTCTTCGACCACCTGACGGTGGCCGAGAACATCGCGTTTCCGCTGCGGCGCCGCGGGATGACCGACGAGGCCGAGATCGCCGCGCGGGTGGCCGACCGGCTGCGCGCGGTGTCGTTGCCGGGCTTCGAGGGGCGCCTGCCCGGGGGACTGTCTGGCGGCCAGAAGAAGCGCGTCGGGGTCGCGCGGGCGACGGTGACGCGGGCGGAGGTGGTGCTCTACGACGAGCCCGCGGCGGGGCTCGACCCGGTGACCTCGCAGAAGATCTTCGACCTGCTGCGGCGCGAGCAGCAGGAGGCCGGGGCCACCGTGATCATGGTCTCGAGCGACATCGACCGGCTGCTCACCGTGACCGACCGCGTGGGCATGATGCTCGACGGCGCCCTCATCTTCGACGGCACCACCGCCGAGGCGCAGGGCTCTTTACACCCGGTGGTAAAGCAGTTCGTGCACGGCGAGGTCGAGGGGCCGTTGTAGGGTGATGACCCCAGGTACGCCGCGATGAACCCCGAGGAGACAGGCCTCCCCGCGCAGACCGGCCGCGCGGTGCTCTCGCTCGCGAGCGACCTCGGCGGGGTGGCGGTGCTGGCCGGCCGCCTCGCCCGCCGCCTCGTGCCGCCGCGGCTCGACGGCCCGGAGCTCTGGCGCAACCTGCACCGCATGGGCGTGCGCTCGCTGCCCATCGTGGGGGTCACCGCCCTCTTCACCGGCGGGATCATGGTGATCCAGGCCGGGGTGCTCATCCGCCGCTTCGGGGCCGAGGGGCTGCTCGGCTGGGGCGCGGGCTTCGCGACGCTGCGCGAGGTGGGGCCCATCCTCATCGCGCTGATGTTCTCGGGCCGCGTCGGCGCGAACAACACCGCCGAGCTCGCGACGATGACGGTGACCGAGCAGATCGACGCCCTCGAGACGCTGGCGATCGACCCGCTCTCGTACCTGATCCTCCCGCGGGTGATCGCGATGGTGGTGATGCTCTTCGTGCTCACGGTCTACGGCGACGTGCTGGCGCTGCTGGGCGCGGCCTTCATGGGCGACGCGCTGCTGGGCGTGAGCACCGCGACCTTCGCCAACGGCTTCCTCGAGACCATCCGCGTCTGGGACATGGCGACGGGGCTCATCAAGAGCTCGCTCTTCGGCTTCGTGATCGCGCTGTCGAGCAGCCATTTCGGGCTCGCGGTGACGGGCGGCGCGCCGGGCGTGGGGCGCGCCGTCAACGCCTCGGTGGTGGCCAGCGCCACGGGCATCTTCGTGTGCGACTACGTCGCGACCTACCTCCTGAAATGACCGCCGAGCTCGACCCGATGGAGCGGCCGCACGGGCCCGCCGAGGCCGCGGCCCGGCGCGCGCTCGCCGACGCCCGCGAGCTGCAGGGCGTCTTCCTCCGCACCCTCTACTGGACCTTTCGCGGGCGGCGCGAGTCCGGCGAGGTGATGCGCCAGTGCTTCGAGGTCGGCTACCGCTCGGCCTTCTTCCTCTCGGTCACGATGGGCTTCATCGGGATGATCCTGGTGTTCCAGAGCGGGCTGCAATTGCTGCGGGTGGTGCCCGACCTGACGCTGCTGGGCGCGACCTTCCTCGAGCTGCTGGTGCGCGACCTCGGGCCCACCATCGCGGCGATGATGCTGGCGACGCGGGTGGGCGCCGGGATCGCGGCGGAGATCGGCAGCATGGTGGTGACCGAGCAGGTCGACGCGCTGCGGATGTGCGGCGTCGACCCGGTCGACCACCTCGTGGTGCCGCGCTTCATCGCCTCGATGGTGATGACCACGGCGCTGGTGGTCTTTTCGGGCCTCGTAAGCTTCGCGGCCGGCGGGGCGACGGCGTGGTTCGTCTTCGACGTGCAGCCGCTCACGTACGTGAACTTCTCGCTGCTCGACCGCGGCGACCTCATCACGGGCGTGCTCAAGTGCCTGGCCTACGGCGCGGCCGTGCCGATCGTGTCGGGCTGGTGCGGGCTCACCACGCGCGGCGGCAGCGAGGGCGTCGGGTCGGCCACCACGAGCGCCGTGGTCAACAGCTCGCTCGCGGTCATCATGCTCGACCTGGTGATCTCGGGTGTGGGCTTCGTGGTGTTCGCGTGATCGAGTTCCGCGGCATCCGGAAGAGCTTCGGGCCGAAGCTGGTGCTCGACGGGGTCGACCTGGTGATCCCGAAGGGCGAGGTGTTCTTCCTCATCGGGGCCTCCGGGGCGGGCAAGAGCGTGCTCATCAAGCACCTCATCGGGCTGCTCAAGCCCGACGCGGGGGAGATCTTCCTCGACGGCCGCGACGTCTCGCGGCTCGACACCGCCGCGCTCTACGAGGTGCGGCGCGTCTGCGCGATGGTGTTCCAGCACTCGACGCTCTTCGACTCGATGACCTGCGCGGAGAACGTCGCGCTGCCGCTGCGCAAGCACCGCGGGCTCTCGATGAAGGAGGCCCTGGCCGAGGCGCGGCGCCGGCTCGAGGTGGTGCACATGCACGCCCACGCCGACCGCTACCCGGCCGAGCTCGGCGACGGGATGCGCAAGCGCGTCGCCATCGCCCGCGCCCTCACCGTCGACCCGCGCTACGTGCTCTTCGACGAGCCCACCACCTCACTCGACCCGGTGAGTGCGCGGCGCGTCGACCGGCTCATCCGCGAGCTGTCCGATAAGCTCGGCGTGACCAGCGTGGTGGTCTCGCACGACCTCGCGTCGATCTTCAGCATCGCCGACCGCATCGCGTTCCTCTACAAGGGCAGGCTGCGCAAGGTGGGCACGCCCGCGGAGTTCCGGGAGAGCGACGACCCGATCGTGCATCAGTTCACCCGCGGCATCGCCGAAGGGCCGATGGAGGTGTAGCGCGATGCCGATCGACGATAGTCTCCGGGCCCAACGCTGATGGCCGCCGCGCGATCGATCGAAGTGAAGGTGGGGCTCCTGGTGCTGGTCGCCATGGGCCTGCTCGTGGCGCTGGTGCTGGTCATGGGGGGCGTGCACCTCGGGCGGCGCTTCGCGGTCGCGGTCGACTTCAACAACCCGGGCGGCCTGCAGGGCGGGGCGCCGGTGAAGATCGCGGGCGTGCGCGTCGGGCAGGTCGACCGGCTGGAGTTTCGCGGCCCGCAGGTCGACCCGCGCACCGGGCGCTCGTCGCTGGTGCGGGTGCACATCGAGGTCGACGAGCGCTACCGCCCCGAGCTGCACGCCGACGCGGCCTTCTACGTGACCACGCAGGGCGTGCTCGGCGAGCAGTTTCTCGCCATCGACCCGGGCACCGCGACGCAGCCCGCGCTCGACATCTCGCGGCCGGTCGAGGGCATCGACCCGCCGCGCATCGACCTCTTCATCGCCCGCGCGTA
Organism: Myxococcaceae bacterium; assembly: GCA_028287085.1. GTDB lineage: Bacteria > Myxococcota_A > Polyangia > Polyangiales > SCUS01. The sequence goes on along the minus strand of JAQBQI010000739.1, from coordinate 1,244 downwards.
CTCGCTGCTCGACGACACCGTCACGGCGCTGCGCTCCAACCGCCGGCAGATCGGCACCATGGTCGACGACCTCTCGGGCGTGCTCCACGACACCCGCGACGTGCTGCACCGCAACGCCGGCCGCGTCGACAGCATCCTCGAGAACACCGACCGCGCGATCCGCGACGCCGACGGTCTGGTCAACGCCGCGCGCGACCGCTACGTCGACGGCGCCCAGGTGCGCCGCATCGTGCAGCACGCCGACTCCATCCTCGCCACCGTCGACCGCGAGGCGCCGCCCCTCTCGCGCGAGGCCCGCGCCCTCGTCGCGCGCCTCGACCACATCGCCGCGGGCGTCGGCGACACGCAGATCCAGGACCTCCAGCGCGCCCTGCGCGACGTGCGCACGCTCACCGAGCGGGCCAACACCGTGATGACCGACGTGCAGGCCGTGAGCACCCGGGTGCGCGCGGGCCAGGGCACCGTCGGCGCGCTGCTCATGGACGAGGAGCTGTACGACGACCTCCAGGAGCTCATCCGCGACCTGAAGCACAACCCGTGGAAGTTCTTCTGGCGGGAATGAGCGGGGTTTCTTCGGGGCGAGCACGGAATCCGGGCTTGTCGAGGGGTTCCCGTATTGCGGGAATATTCCATCGATGGCACATAGCCCTGGACGCATTGACGACGGCCACACGAGCGCGCGAGCGCTGAGGAGAGCGGACGATGAGCCAGCAGCAGAAGGAAGACTCCGTGATGTTCTCGCTCCGGAGCCTGATGGAGATCGAAGAAGATCGCATCAAGCAGGAGGAGGACGAGAAGCGCCGCGCCGAAGAGGGCGAGAAGATGCGCCTCGAAGACGCGCGCCGCCGCGAGGAGGATGACCGGGCCGCCAAGCTTCGCGCCGCCGAAGAGAGCCGGGCCACCGAGGAGCGCACGAGACGCGAGCTCGAGGAGCGCACCCGGCGCGAGCGCGAGGAGAGCGAGCTGCGCATCCGCCTCGAGGCGGAGTCGAAGCAGCGCGAGCGCGAGATGCAGCTGCGCATGGAGCAGGAGCAGAAGCTCGCCGTCATCGAGTCGCAGAAGAAGAAGGGAATCAACCCGGCCGCGGTGGCGGGCGGGGTGTTCCTGTTGGTGGGCGTGCTGGGTGCGGGCGTGTTCTTCGGGGTGGTGAAGCCCCAGCAGGAGGCCCGCGCCGACGACGCGCGGCGCGCCGAGACGGCCCGGCGCGACGCCGAGGAGCGTCGCGTGGTGGCCGAGCGCGCGGC
>JAQBQI010000733.1 GCA_028287085.1 Myxococcaceae bacterium | reverse complement strand
GGGCGAGGCGGCGCCGCCGAGGCCGCGGCGGAGTTCTTCCTGGAGGGCGCGGATGAGCTCGTCGAGGGTGAGCTCGCCCAGCTCGTGGGCGCTCGGGGCGGGCAGCGAGGGGGAGCCCCGCAGGGCGCGCTGCACGCGGGCGCGCAGGGCCTCGGCGCTGGCGTCGGACTCGAGCACGTCGAAGGCCTCGGGGCAGCGCGCGCGCACGGTGGCGGCGGGCTCGCCGTCGCAGGCGATGACCACCACGGGGATGAAGCGCACGAGGGGGTCGGAGGCGACCGCGGCGGCGAGGCCGACGGCGTCGTAGGGCGAGTCGTCCTCGGCGATGATGATGTCGGGGGCGGCGTCGCGGGCGCGGGTGAGGGCCTCGTCGGCGGTCTGCGCGAGCACGACGTCGGCGTCGTGGCCGAGGGCGTCGAGCAGGGCGCTCGCGCGGATCGACGAGCCCACGAAGAGCACCTGCGTGGCGTGCGCGACGGGGGCGCGCGCGGGCGCGAGCGTCTCGGTGGTGCGGCCGCCGACGGCGCGCGCGAGGTCGTGCAGCGAGGGCGCGCCGGCCGACGGGGCGGCGCCGGGGATGAGCGTGCGGGTGGGGGCGTGGTCGAGGCGGAAGGCCGACGGGATGGCCATGGCGCGCACGCCGGGCGCGTCGGGGTCGCGGGTGTCGAGCTCGGCGCGCGCGGTGAGCGAGGCGATGAGGGCGGTGAGCCGGTCGAGCTGCGGGCGCGTGAGGGCGGGGGCCGGGCGCGACTCGGTGAGCGCGTCGGTGGTGGCCTGGAGCGCGTCGGCGAGCGAGCGGAGCTGGTGCGCGCGGGCGAGGGTGAGCACGGCGTCGACGCGGCGGCGCAGCTCGTCGCGCATGCGGTGCTGCCGCGGGTCGGCGAGGACCGCGCCGAGCGTGGCCTTGATCTCGACGATCTTCCGGGGCAGGTGCCGGACGAACGCGCTGCGTGGATCTTCGTCGGGAGTCTGCACGGTGATGGGTAGCCTCAGGAGTAGTCGAAGGGCACGCGTCGGGCCAAGTTCTACGCGGACATGCTAAGGGAGCGCCCCGGAAACGAGGCGTAGCGGTAGTGAAGTTCATCGACGAGGCGGAGATCAACGTGGCGGCGGGGGATGGCGGGCCTGGGGCGGTGTCGTTCCGCCGGGAGGCCCACGTGCCCTTCGGCGGCCCCAACGGCGGCGACGGCGCGCGCGGCGGGAGCGTGGTGCTGACGGCCGACGAGCAGGTGGGCACGCTGCTGCAGTTCCGATTCAAGCCGCGGTGGCAGGCCGAGCACGGGGAGAAGGGCGGCCGCACCGACTGCAACGGCAAGAGCGGCGAAGACCTGCGGCTGAAGGTGCCGGTGGGCACCGTGGTCTACGACCTCGAGACCCAGGAGGTGCTCGCCGACCTGCACACCAAGGGGCAGACCGTGGTGGTCGCCAAGGGCGGCCGCGGCGGCCTCGGCAACATGAACTTCGCCACGCCGTGGGACCAGGCGCCCCGCAAGGCGCAGCCCGGCGAGCCGGGCGAGCACCGGCACCTGCGCTTCGAGCTGAAGCTGCTCGCCGACATCGGGATCCTCGGCTTTCCCAACGCGGGCAAGAGCACCTTCATCGCGGCGGTGTCGCGCGCCAAGCCGAAGATCGCCGACTACCCCTTCACGACCCTGGTGCCCAACCTCGGCGTGGTGCGCGTCGACGACGACCGGAGCTTCCTCATGGCCGACATCCCGGGGCTCATCCCCGGGGCGGCCTCGGGCGCGGGGCTCGGGGTGAGGTTCTTGAAGCACGTCGAGCGCACGCGGGTGCTGCTGCACCTCGTGACGGTGCAGGACGAGGACATCGACCTGCTCGCCCGCTACGACGCGCTGATGAAGGAGGTGCGCCTCTTCGACGCGTCGATCGCCGAGCGCGCGCAGGTGGTGGCCGTGAGCCAGATCGACCTGCCCGACGCGCGCGCCGCGTGGGAGCTGTACAAGCCGCTCTTCGCCGAGCGCGGCGTCGAGCTGCGCGGCGTGTCGGCCGTGACCGGCGAGGGCGTGCGCGAGCTGGTGTTCGCGCTCGACGCGGCGCTGCGCGCGGCGCCGCCGGTGGAGCTGCTCTCGTCGACGCTCAACGTCGACGACGAGGAGTAGGTCCCCGGGCGCGGCGACCCTCGGGCCGCGCGCGTCAGATCATGTAGCGGATGTCCGACGAGAAGGTCGGGTACGCGAAGACCGTCGCGGCGAGGTCGTCGGCCGTGAGCCCGCGCGCGATCGCGAGCGCGAACACGTGGATGATGTCCTCCGCGCCGTGCCCGAGGATCGACGCGCCGAGCACCCTCCGGTCGCCCCGCGCGAGCACCACGCGCGACCGCGCCGCGCGCTCGGCGTAGGTGCGCGTCGAGCGCCACGCGCCCATGTCGCGGTCGACCACCTCGACGTCGAGGTCGCGGTCGCGCGCCGACGCCTCCGTCGCGCCGACGGTGGCGAGGGCGGGCAGCGTGTACACGCAGGCCGGCACCGCGTCGTAGGCGAGGCTGCGCGGCGCGTCCTCGTGCAGGAGGTTGTGCGCGACGGCCGCGCCCTCCCAGGTGGCGACCGGCGAGAGCTGCGGGGCGTCGGGCAGCGCGTCGCCCGCGAACCACAGCCGCGGGTTGTCGCGGCAGCGCAGCGTCGCGTCGACGGCGGGCCGCCCGCGCACGAGGGCGACGCCCGCGCGCGGCAGGTCGAGGCCCTCGTAGGCGGGCGCGCGCCCGACGGCGTTGACGACCGCGTCGGCCGGGAGTTCGCGCTCGGCGCCGTCGACGACGACCCGCACGACGAGCCCGTCGGCGCGGCGCTCGACGCCCGCGGTGGTCGCGCCGGTGAGGGTCTCGATGCCGAGCCCGGCGCCGACGCGCACGAGCTCGTCGACGAGGGGCGCGTCGAAGCGCGGCAGCACGCGCGGCCCGCGCTGCACCACGGTGACCCGCGTGCCGGCGCGGGCGAGCACGTGGGCGAACTCCATCGAGATGACGCCCCCGCCGACGAAGACCGCGCGCTCGGGCCGCCGCGGCAGCTCGAGGAAGCCTTCGCTGTCGACGCAGTGCTCCTCGCCCGGGACGCCGAGGCGACGGGGCGTCGAGCCGACCGCGACGACGAAGCGCCGGGCCGTCACCCGCGCGCCGGCGACCTCGACCGCGTCGGGCGCGACGAAGCGGGCGCGGCCGCGCAGCAGGTCGACGCCCTTCTCCGCGAGCGAGCGCTCGAAGTCGGCCGGGACGCCCGCCACGAAGGTCTCCTTGCGCGCCATGAGCGCGGCCCAGTCGAGCGTCGCGGGGCCCACCGTGATGCCGTGCTGGCCCGCGCGCGCGATGACGTCGAGCGCCTCGGCCGCCGCCACGAGCACCTTCTTCGGGACGCAGCCCCGCAGCGGGCAGGTGCCGCCCACGTCGCGCGCCTCGGCGACGGCGACGCGCCACCCCGCCGCCCGCGCCGCGCCCGCCGCCGCGAGGCCCGCGTTGCCCGCGCCGATCACCAGGAGGTCGTAGTCGTCTGCCATGGCGGAAAGGCTCTCACGGCGTCGCGCGGCGCGGGGGCCTCCGGTCGGCGCCGGACGCACTAGACATAGGCTCCGATGGGCCCGACCGACGACTACTACGCGCTGCTCGGCGTCGACGCGGACGCCGACCTCGCGGCGCTCCGGCGCGCCTGGCGCAGGCTCGCGCTCGAGTGGCACCCCGACCGCGCCGGGCCCGACGCGACGGACACCTTCCGGCGCATCGGCGCGGCCTACGCCGTGCTCTCCGACCCCGCCGCGCGGGCGGCCTACGAC
>JAQBQI010000728.1 GCA_028287085.1 Myxococcaceae bacterium | reverse complement strand
GAGACTGGGGTGTGATGTATCCGAGTCCGTGCCCTCCCAGCTCATCCCTTCCGTTCCTTGCGACCCTTGCGCCCTTGCGGTTTTTCTCTCGCAGCGCGCCCCATCAACTCCCCTGGGTAGACGTACTACCCGTCGGCGCGGCGGAGGAAGTCACGGAGCACTGCCGCGACGCGGGGCGGATCTTCGACCTGCGGGTAGTGTCCGAGGTCGGCCCAGGTGACGAGCTCGGCGCCCGGAATCTCCCGCGCGAGCTGCTCGGCGATGGCCGGAACCGCCACCGGGTCGCGCAGCCCCCACGCGACGAGGGCGGGGAGGTCGAGGCGGGTGAGGGCGTTGATCCAGCGGTGCCAGTAGCGTTTGCGCTCGGCGATGTAGCCGATGATGGCGGGCAGGCGGAGGGCGCCGTCGTCGCGCGAGACGAGGGTCCACATGGCGTCGAGGGTCGCGTCGTCGACGGGGCGCGCCATGATGCGGCGCATCTGCGCGACGAAGCTGCGCCGGGTGTTGAGGCGCGCGAAGAGCGGGCCCAGCGGCGAGCGCAGCGCGTGCTGGCCGAGCGTGGGGCGCGCGAGCTCGACGTGCACGCTGCCGTTCATGAGCGCGAGCGAGCGCAGCGTCGGGGAGAGCAGGCCGCGCTCGCGGCGGGCGAGCAGCTCGGTGGCGACCGAGGTGCCCATGTCGTGGGCCCAGAGGTGGAGGTCGGTGACGCCGCGCGCGCGCAGCACGGCGAGGGCGACGTCGCACTGCTCGACGAGCGAGTACGAGAAGCGCGCGGGCTTGGCCGAGTAGCCGAAGCCGAGGAAGTCGAAGGTCACCACGCGGCGGTCGCGCGCGAGCTCGGGGATCACCGCCGCGAAGTCGTGCGACGAGGTCGGAAAGCCGTGGAGGATCACGAGCGGCGTGGCGCCCGCCGGCCCCGGGGTGTCGTGCACGAAGACCGCGCCGTCGAGGGTGTCGACCGTCGTGCCCGCGCGGCGCCACGCGTCGAGGTCGTTCAGGGTTGAGCTCACCGCCCGACGATACCGTCGACCGGCCCATTGGTGCGGTAGCGCAACCGCGTGTTGCGCCGCGCGCGGTGGCCGCCGCCCCCCGAACGCTCTACGAAATGAGCCGTCGGCGTCGGGCGCTGTGCCCTCACCCGAACCACCGGAGGCTCCCCATGCGCCCGCCCGCCCTCACCCTCGTCGCCCTCGCCCTCGCCGGCACCGCCGCCTGCAAAGACCCCAACGCCAACGTCGCGCGCGCCACCACCAGCGCCGCCACCACCCCGAGCGCGCCGGCCGCCGCCAGCGCGAGCGAGCACCTCGCCATCAACCCCGCGACCTCGACGGTCGGCTTCACCGGCGCCAAGGTGACCGGCTCGCACAACGGCAGCTTCCCGACCTTCACCGGCAGCGTCGACCTCGACCCCGCGCGCCTCGAGAACAGCCGCGTCTCCGTCGACATCGACACGACCTCGATCACCACCGACACGCCGCGCCTCACCACCCACCTCAAGTCCGCCGACTTCTTCGACGTCGAGCACCACCCGCGCGCGACCTTCACCTCCACCGCCATCGCCGCGGGCGGCGCCAACGGCGCGACCCACACCATCACCGGCAACCTCGCGCTCCACGGCGTGACGCGCACGATCACCTTCCCCGCGACCATCACCGTGACCCCGGCCGAGGTCGCGGCCACCGCGGAGTTCGTCATCAACCGCCGCGAATACGGGATCGTGTATGCCGGCATGGCCGACGACCTCATCCGCGACGACGTGGCGCTGCACCTCAACGTGCACGCGCCCCGCGCCCCGCACTGAATCGTCGCCCCGAGGGGGAATCCCGTGAAGGATTCTCCCGCCCGCGGCGACGCAGTCGAGACACCCCCGCAGCCCGCGCGCTCCGGCGCGGCCGGGTTCGCCCCCTGACTTCTCCCCCCATCGGAGGTCTCGATTGAAGAAGCTCTCCCTCGCCCTCGGCCTGCTCGCGCTCGGCTGCGGCGGCAGCTCGGGCGCCACCTGCCCCACCAACAGCACGCTCACCTACGACAACTTCGGCCGGCAGTTCTTCGCGACCTACTGCGACCGCTGCCACGCCGCGGGCACCCGCCCCACCTACTCGACCCTCGCGCAGATCCGCGCCGACCGCAGCGCCATCGACCTCGCGGCCGCCGCCGGCGACAGCAACGTCAACACCTCGATGCCCGAGAGCGGCACCGCGCCCACCGAGGCCGTGCGCCGTCAGCTCGGCGAGTGGCTCGCCTGCAACGCGCCGTAGCAAACGCCCGCGGGGCGTGACCGCCCGTTGGCACCCCGCCCTGCCAACGCGCCACCACGGCCTCGGCCCCGCAAGGCCCGAGCGCGGCCCGATCCGTCCATCCGCGCCCTGGCATCGACCGTGCTGTGGGTCCACTGCCCTGAGGAGGTCAACCACCATGATCATCCGTCGCACGCTCAGCCTCGCCGGCCTCGCCCTCACCCTCTCCACCTCGCTGGCCGCGGCGCAGTCGGTCGACCACGCCGACGTCGGCGCCATGGTCGGCGCGATCAACGCCGAGCGCGCCCGCTCCTCGCTGCCCGCCCTCACCGAAGACCCCCGCCTCGACGCCATCGCCGAGTCGCACTCGATGGACATGGCCCGCGCGCACTTCTTCTCCCACGACTCGCCGCGCACCGGCCAGCCCTCGCAGCGCGTCTCGAGCGCCGGCCTCCACTGGACCACCGTCGCCGAGAACATCGCCATCAACCAGTCGCCCGAGGCCGCCCAGCAGGCCCTCCTGCGCAGCCCCGGCCACCACGAGAACATGGTCGACCCCGCGCAGCGCGCCGTCGGCATCGGCATCGTGCGCCACGGCGAGCAGGTCTGGGTCACGCAGCTCTTCGCGACGCTCACCGATCCTCCCGCGGCCCCGGTCGCGACGCCCGCGACGCCCGCCGCCATCGCCGCCCACCCTCCGGTCGCCGCGCCCGCGACCCCCGACGACGACGCCAACGCCGACGAGTCCGACGACGGCGCCGACGAGAACGACGCCGACACGGCCGCCGTCGCCCCGCCCGTTGCGCCCGTTGCGCCCGTTGCGCCCGTCGCGCCTGCCGCTCCGATGGCGCTGCCGACGCTGCCCATGCAGGGCATCCCCGGCCTCGACCAGTTTCTCACCGGCCTCGGCCTCGCGCGCCAGGCCCCGCCGAGCGCCGGCCGCGCCGCTGCGACGGCGCCGCAGGTCTACACGATCCAGACGCCCTTCGGCCCGGTGCGCGTCGAGGTGCCGTCGTCGGCCGCGTCGCCC
>JAQBQI010000726.1 GCA_028287085.1 Myxococcaceae bacterium | reverse complement strand
CGCCCGCCGCGCCGTCCGCGCCGTCGCCCTCGCCGCCCTCGCGCGGCTTCAACGGCGCGCCCATCGTCGACTGAGGGCCGCGTCCGTCGCGGCGAGAGGCCTCTCCTCCCGGTTGGGGCTGAGGCTCCGGCTGCACGCGGTGCGCGCCGCGAGGAATCCGTTCCCAGCGTGCGCTCGCGCCCGATGCCCCGTGACGCAGCGCCACAATGGGACCGTGTGCGACAAGACCGCTACACCTTCTCCACCCCGCGGAAAACGTGCGTCCCTGCGCGACACACGGCTCGGCGCACGGTCGGGGACCCACGGCACGGAGGCTGCGTAGGGACTCCTCATACGGCACGCGCCGTCTGCCCCGCACCCGCGGAACGCAGCCACCGCGTGCGTCGGAGGTGACTCATGCTCTCTAAGATCGCCGCTGCGATTGCTCTTTGTCTTTTGCCCCTCGGTTGCGACATCGGCGCGGGCCCGGAGCCCCTTACGGGCGACGGAGCGGTGTCCTCCGACGCCTCCGTCTGGGAGCGCGCGCAGGACCCCAACGGCTCCGTCAGCGCGGTGGGCGGCGGCGCGATCACGCTCGCCGGTAACGACCAGGCCGACTTCGTCGACGGCGACCGCGAGACCGCGCGCTTCAACAACCCGGCGAACCTCACGCTCGGGCCCGACGGCAACGTCTACGTCGCCGACAATGACAACTCGTGCATCCGCATCGTCCGCCCGAGCGGCGAGGTGATGACCTACACCCGCCAGGAGGGCTTCTCGCACCCCTTCGGCCTCGCCTTCGCGCCCGACGGCACGCTCTACGTGCAGACCGACGGCAACGACCGCGGCGAGCGCAGCTTCGACACCGGAACCCTCTGGCGCGTCGAGCGCCTCACCGGCCGCGCCACCCCGCTCGCGCGCGACCTCGGCCGCCCGCGCGGCCTCGTGGTGATCCCCGACGGGCGCGTGGTGATGGTCGACAACGAGCACCACGTGGTGCGCACCTACGACCCCGCGACGGCGACGGTGACCGACCTCGCCGGCGTGCGCGACCAGCCCGGCTTCGCCGAGGGCGCCGGCCCCGAGGCGCGCTTCAACCGCCCCTACGACGTCGTGGTGGTCGGTGACCGCCTGCTCGTCGCCGACCAGAACAACCACCGCATCCGCGCGGTGACCTTCGACGGCGTGGTGACCACCTGGGCCGGCAGCGGCGAGATGGGCTCGAGCGACGGCCAGAGCGCCGCGGCGACCTTCAACCGCCCGCAGGCCCTCGCGGTCGACGGGATGGGCGCGGTCTACGTCACCGAGATCGGCGGCTACGTGGTGCGCCGCGTGTCGCCCGACGGCGACGTGACCACCATCGCGGGCGCCGGGGCCGGCGGCTTCATGGACGGCGCCCCCATGCGCGCCCAGTTCTTCGGCCTCGAGGGGCTCGACGTCTCGGCCGACGGCCGCGTGCTCTTCGTCGCCGACGGCAACCGCGGCGGCACCGAGCCCAACCACCGCGTGCGCCGCGTCGTGCTCCCCGCCGACGCCAAGTGAGCCGACGACCTTAAGTGAGCGGCTGACCCTCCCGCCTTTCACCCCACCGCCCCAATCATCACCCGCCCACCCACCGACCACCGCCTTTGAATCGACTCAGGAGAACCCCACACCATGAAGAAGTACGGATGTCTCGCACTGGCAATGACGGCGATGTCCCTCGCGGCGGGCTGCGGGAGCGACACCCCCACCCCCACGCCGACCGACGCCGGCACCAACGACGTCCAGGGGTCCATCGACACGGGGGTAAGACCCACGGGTGACGTCCCGGTTTCGACGGCGTCGGGCACCTGCGCGAGCCCCATCGACCTCGCGACCGCGGGCACCATGACGGGCACCGACCTGGTCTTCCGCGGCACCACCGCGGGCGCGGCCGACGAGCTGCACCCCTACGAGGGCTGCGTGATGCGCGACGCCTCCGAGTCGGTGCTGCGCTACCGCGTCCCGTCCGGCGTGCAGGCGCTGCAGATCACCACCGAGGGCAGCTCCTTCGACACGGCGGTGTACGTGCGCTCGGCCTGCTCGCAGGCGGCCGGCGGCGCCGACCTCGCGTGCAACAACGACAGCTACGACCACGCGCCGCAGTCGACCGTCTACGTGACCAACGCCATCGAGGGCCAGGTGCTCTTCATCGTCGTCGACGGCAACGCCGCGATGGACACCGTCTCGAGCGGCGCCTTCACGCTCACCGTGCACCCGGTGGCCTTCGGCGCGCAGGGCACGCCCTGCCGCCTGGTGACCGACCCGCCGACGGCCCGCTGCGACGGCGCGCTGCGCTGCTCGGAGGGCGGCGGGGCCGACGGCACGGCGATCTGCGTCCCGACGGTGGCGGTGAGCGCCGCGTGCGACCCGCGCTTCTTCAACAACATCTGCGCCGAGGGCTCGACGTGCGTCACCGACCCGGCGCCCGCCGAGGGCCAGCCCGCGACCTCCGTCTGCGCGCTGCCCGGAACCCGCCGCGCCGCCCCCTGCCGCACCGCCGAGCCGCGCTGCGACTCGCCCTGGGCGTGCAGCGCGGGCGACACCCCGAGCTGCGTCCCGACGCTGGCGATGGGCATCGCGTGCGACCCGATGGGCGAGGGCAACCGCTGCGCGACGGGCCTGACGTGCAGCGCCCTCGGCGACGGCGGCGCGCCGCTCTGCCACAACTGACCTCCCCCCCTCCGCGTCCTCCCGCGGGCTTGAACCAAATCCGCGCGCTGATCACCTGACGCCTCCATCGGGAGGCGAGGATGAGGTCCATGAGAAGCGGGTGGCTGGGCTTGGGGGTGTTCGTGACGGGGTGCTGGGGTGTGGCCGAGGAGGGCCCCGGCGCGCTCCCACCCGTCGCGACGGCAGCAACGGTCTCCCCCTCCTTCGCGGTCGCGACTCCCAGGATGACGCCCGACCTGCGCATCGAGCCGCGCGGGGAGGGCGTCACGTTGAGCTGGCCGTCATCCCCGGTGACACAACTTCCAGTGACGACGTTCGGGCTCGGGGCTGTCACCCGCGCCGCGACCGACCCGGTCGGGAGCGTCGCGCTCGCCCACGCGGGCGGCGTGGAGGAGCGCTGGCAGACGACGGCGGCGGGCGCCGAGCAGTCGTGGCGCTACGCGCGGCGACCCGACGACGGGCGCGTGGCCGTGGCGGTGAGCATCGGCGGCGCGAGCCTCGACCACGCCGACGCCGAAGCCCTGTGGCTGCGCGCCCCGGGCGGATCGATCGTGCGCTACTCGCACGCCACCTGGGTCGACGCCGACGGCGTGCGCACCGCGGTGCCCGCGCGCTGGGCGGGCGACCACGTGGCGATCGAGGTGCCCGACGAGGTCGTCGCGCGCACGCGCTTCCCCGCGGTGCTCGACCCGACCGTGTCGGCGGCCATTCCCCTCTCGCCGTCGCAGCCGGACGCGGAGACGGGCGTCCTGGCGATGGGCACCATGCGGCTGGCCCAGACCGACACATCCAACCTGTTGTTCAGCGTGACGAGGGTCCGCAACACGGGGCTCGGGGCGCTGACCGTCCAGGCCTTCGACCCGTCGGGTGTGCCCACCCCGCGGTCCTTTCGCGGCGTGCCTGCGACCGGCCTGATCAGCTTTCTCGACGGCGTCGACCAGGAGTACGTGACCGCCTCCTACGGGTCGGGCGCCATGGTCGTCGCGACGACCTGGCTCAACGGCCTCGTCGCCGCGCGCCTCCAGCCGTCGGGGGTCTCCACCGACCGCTCGCCCATCGTGCTACGCCCCGACAACTCGCCGCCCATCTCGATCTACCGCACGCTCAAGCTGGCCTGCACCAACGCCACCTGCCTCGCGGTCTACCAGCCCCACACCGTGCCCGCGGACCCCAACGCCGCGGTCTCCGCCCAGCGGGTGAGCACCGACGGCCGCCTCCTCGACGCTGCTCCGCTCGCCCTCGGTAGCAACGCCATCCCCGCCGGCGCCCCGGTCGTCGCCCTCGCCGACCGCTTCATCGTGGTGTGGACGAATCAGGCCGCCGGCTCGCCGACCAACGTCGTGGCGGCGCGGGTGATGGCCGACGGGCGCCTGCTCGATCTCGGCGGGCGATCCATCACCGTCGCCGGGGCAGCGCGCTCCAGCCCGCGCGTCGCGACCGACGGCACGCGGGTCTTCATGAGCTGGTACGCCACGGCCTCGGGCTCGCGTCTCACGGGCTGGTACACGCAGCTCTTCGACGCCGACCTCAATCCCCTCTCGACCCTCGCCTACCACCCCGACCTCAACGCGGCCGACCCCCGCATGGACCTCTGGTGGGACGGCACCAACTACGTCCAGTCCGGCCTGACCCCGTCGCTCACCCGCCGCCAGGTCGTGCGCTTCGACGCGACGGGCGCGCGCCTCGACGCGACGCCCCGGACGCTGGACGCGGTCAGCGGTCCGACGATCGTCCCCGGCCGCGGGGGCGTGTTCTCCCTGGGCACCACCGTCGCCCGCTACGACTCGGTTGGCACGCCGGTGGGTTCGCCGTGGCCGGTGGTGCAGGGCTACAGCGCCCCGGAGGGCGCGGCGGTCGACTCCGACGGCTCGGCCTTCGTCGCGTCGTGGTACCAGTTCCGCCCGGCCGTCGGGCGACCGCCCACGCAGTCCTTCGTCCGTCTCGGGTCCTCCGGAACGATCCTCGATGTGCCCCCGGTCACGCTCCCCCTGGCGGCCAATACGGCCCGCGGTTTCGCGCTCTTCCACGAGGGCACCCGGGCGCAGACCTTCCGCCTCCTCGGCCCCACCGACCGCTACGAGCGCAGCGCGATCGACCTGGCCGCCCGCACGAGCGGCGCCTCCGTCTCCGTTGGCAGCAGCGCGGGCACGATCATCCGCGGGGGCACCCAGCGGCTGCTGTTGTCGGGCGGCTGCGCGCGGCGCTTCGACGCCGCCTGGACCTTCCTCGACCCGGCGCCGGTGTGCTTCGCCACCTCGCCCATCGGCTCGGCCGCGGCCTTCGACGGAACCAACTTCACCTTCGTCTACCGGCTGGGGGACCAGTTCTCGTCGGCGCCCCTCTTCCTTCGCCGGATGAACCGCGACGGCGACGTGCTCGACACCCCCGCGCGCGACCTGTCGGCGCTCGGCAACGTCAGCTCCTTCAACCTCGCCTACGGCGGCGGCACCTACCTCCTCGCGTGGAACGAGAACTCCGTGCAGCGGGTGGCCCGCATCGCGCCCGACGGCACCGCGGGTGCGCCGATCTCCCTCGGCAGCTGGGCGCCCGACTCGCTCCCCATCCCGCGCCCGCTGACGCCCGGCGTGGTCTTCGACGGCGCCAACTTCGTGGTGGCGTGGCCGGGCTACCCCGACACCTCCCTGCGCGCCGTGCGCGTCTCCCCGGCGGGCGTGGTGCTCGACGCGACGCCCTTCACGATCGTCGCGGGCGGCGCCTCGCAGCCGCTCATCGCCCCGGCGGTGACGATGGCCTCCGACGGGCGCGGCAGCACGCTCTTCGTCTACAGCGCCTTCGACACCGACCTCGCGGGCGAGCAGGTGCGCGCGGTGTACTTCCGCGAGGACGGCGTCGTGACGGCCGACGCGGGCGCTCCGCCCGTCGATGCGGGCGCGGCTCCGGACGTGCCGCGCGACGTCGGCGTGGTGCCGGTCGACGTCGGGGTCGATGCGGGAACTCCGGTGACGGATCTCGGCGTCGTCACGGACGCAGGGGGAATGACCGACGCGGGCGTCGTGACCGACCTGGGCGCGGTCGAAGATGCCCCGATCGGGGTCGACGTCATCGATGTTCCGACGAGGCCCGACGCGGGGGGTGGCGTGCCCGACGCGGCCGCCGATCGCCCGGTCGTCGCCGACCTCGGGGTGGTCGACAGCGGGGCGACCGACGCGTCTACGACCGACGTCCCGGTCGGGGGCACGCCGCCCGACGACGGCGGCTCTCTCTGCGACGTCGGCGGAACGCCGGGCCGCTCCACGCACGGTGGGTTCGTCGCGCTGGCGGCGCTCGCGATGGTCGGTGTCCGTCGGCGCGTCCGGCGTCGATGATTCATTCCGACTGACGGCGATCGAGCGCATCGGACCATCGGTGCGCTCCTCCCGCCAACGCCCGCAATCCCCGGCCTCGCCCGACGGGCCGCTACCGCCCAGGCCCACGGCCCCCGGCCTCGCCCGACGGGCCGCAAGCACCCGGGCCCGCAGCCCCCGGCCTTGCCCAACGTCGAACGACTGCCAGCGTCCATCGGAAATGCCCGGAGGCGAGCGACCGCCAATGGCAGCCCGCGGGCGGGCTTGTGGCGATAGTGATCCCAGGATCGACGCGGCTACCGGACAAGGCCAGAGCTTGCGACCGTGGGCGGTTGCGGCCCGTCGGGCGAGGCCGGGGGCTGTGGGCCTGGGCGGTTGCGGCCCGTCGGGCGAGGCCGGGGATCGCGGGCCTGGGCGGTAGCGGCCCGTCGGGCGAGGCCGGCGACTGCGGGCGTGCGCGCGGGCGGGCTCTATCGTTGATGGACTCGCCCGCGGTCCTGCTCCCCCGCCGATCACCCCACCACCCGGAACGGATCCCGGTCGCTCTCCGCCAGCCGCAGCTCGACCCCCGGCAGCGCCGCCCGCAGCTTCCCCGCGAGCACCCCGAGCGTCCGCCGCTCGCTATTCGAGTGCATCGCGCACGCGACGGTCACCCCCGCCGCCGCCGCCCGCAGCGCGTCGTGGTGCCGCATCTCCCCCGTCACGTAGACCCCCGCCCCCGAGGCGATGACTTCGTCGAGCAGATCCCCGCAGGCCCCCGCCCCGACCGCCACCCGCGCCACCTCGCCCTCCGACGGACCCGCCACCACCAGGTGCTCCACCCCGAGCGCCGCGCGCACCTTCGCGAGCAGCGCCCCGCGCCCGATAGGCGCCACCGCCCCGACGCGCCCGAGCCCGAGGCCCTCGGCCGGCACCGTCACCCGCAGCGGCGCGCGGTCGGTCATGCCGACGGCGTCGGCGAGCACGTCGTTGGTGCCGCCCTCGGCGACGTCGAGGGCGGTGTGCGGCGAGTACACGGCGACGCCGTGGCGCACGAGCGCGTAGGCCAGCGAGCCCGCGAGCACGCGCTTCATCGGTGCGAAGATCACCGGGTGGTACGCGACGACGGCGGTGCACCCGAGCGCGAGGGCCTCGTCCAGCACCGGGCGCGTGAGGTCGATCGTGAGCAGCACCCGGTCGGCGGCGGCGGCGCGGTCGCCCACGAGGAGCCCGACGTTGTCCCACGACTCGGCGAGCCGGGCGGGGGCGATGGCTTCCATGGCGCGGCAGAGCTCGTCGACGGTGGACATCGTGGCGCACGCTACCAGAGGGGCCCTATGGTGAACCCACCATGGAAGCGACGATCACGGTGACGGTGCGCGCGG
>JAQBQI010000724.1 GCA_028287085.1 Myxococcaceae bacterium | reverse complement strand
CCCAGGGTCGAGAGCCGCTCGAGCAGCGCCGCGGCGGCGGCCCGCTGGGCGCGTCGTGGGGGCGTCGACCCGGCGAGCGCCGCGAGCGAGCGATCGACCGCCGTGAGGTCGACCCCGCCCGCGGCGTCGCGCGGGAGGGGGCTTCGGTTCAGTGTGGATCCCATTGAGTGGATGGCGGCTCCTCTGCCGCGCGATGGTGCCGGAACTCCCGGGCCTACGCCACGATCGAGCGAGCCCGCGCGAAGACCTCGTCGAGCTTCGCGCCGTCGGGACCGCCCGCGCTGGCCATGTCGGGCCGACCGCCGCCGCGCCCGCCCACGACGGCCGCGAGCTGCCCCACGATCTTACCGGCCTGGTAAGCCGTGGTCGCCTCCTTCGAGACCGCCACGACCAGCAGCGCCTTGCCCTCCGGCGTCGTCGCGCCGACCACTACTACCGCCGGTGCGTGCTTGTCGCGCAGGTGGTCGGCCAGGTCGCGCAGGCCCTTCTCGTCGGCCGACGGCGCCCGCGCGACCACGAGCCTCACGCCCCCGGCCAGCGCCGTCACCTCCGCCGCGCCGCCGCCGCCGGCGGTCATCACCTGCCGCTTCAGCGCGTCGATCTCGCGGAGGAGCTCCCGCTCGCGCTCGACGGCCTTCTCGACCCGCGCGCCGAGCTCGGCCACCGGGGCCTTGAGCGTGTCGGCGACCTGCTGGAGCGTGCCCGTCAGCCTCCGCGTGAGCTCGAGCGCGCCGAAGCCGGTCACCGCCTCGATGCGCCGCACCCCGGCGCCGACGTTGGCGTCGGAGACCACCTTGAAGAGCCCGATGTCGCCCGTGCGGGTCGCGTGGGTCCCGCCGCAGAGCTCGACGCTCTCGCGGCCGATGCGCAGTAGACGCACCGAGTCGCCGTACTTCTCCTCGAAGATCATCATCGCGCCGCGCGCCCGCGCCTCGGCCTGGGTCGTGACCTCGGTCTCGACGGGCAGGTTGGCGAGCACCTCGTCGTTCACGAGGTTCTCGATGCGGGCGATCTCCTCGTCGGTGAGCGCGCGCGTCGAGGCGTAGTCGAAGCGCAGCCCCTCGGGAGAGACCTTGGAGCCCTTCTGCTGGGCGTGCGGGCCGAGCACCTTGCGCAGCGCCCAGTGCAGCAGGTGGGTCGCGCTGTGGTTGCGCCGCGTCGCCGAGCGGGCGTCGCGGTCGACCGCCAGCGTCACGGTGTCGCCCAGCCCGAGCGAGCCCGCGGTGACGGTGCCGACGTGCACCACCAGCCCGTGCACCGGCTTCTGCGTGTCGGTGACCTTGAAGGTCGACTCGCCCGCGTTGATGACCCCGACGTCGCCGACCTGGCCGCCCGACTCGCCGTAGAAGGGCGTGCGCGAGGTGACCACCCGCCCGCGGGCGCCCGTCGGCAGCGAGGTCACCGCCGTGATCGAGCGGTCGTCGCCCACCGCGAAGAGCGCCACGATGCGGGCCTCGTCGACCTCCTGCGCGTATCCGTTGAACTCCACCGGGCCGACCTCCGCGAGGGCGTTGCGGTACTGCACGGGCACGCGCACGTCGGCCGAGATGCCCCCGCCCTCGCCCTCGCCCTTCGAGATGTCCGAGTGCTTCGCCTTGGCGGCCTCGAAACCCTCCTGGTCGATGACGAAGCCGCGCTCGCGGCCGATCACCTCGGTCAGGTCGAAGGGGAAGCCGAAGGTCGAGTGCAGGTCGAAGGCGACCTCGCCCGGCAGCACCTTCGCCCCGTCGGGCCCCGCCCGCCAGCCGTCGAACTTCTCCAGGAGTCCGAGGCCGGTCGGCACCGTCTCGCGGAAGCGCTCGTCCTCCTTGCGGGTCTCCGCGAGGATGAAATCGCGGTGCTGCATCAGCTCGGGGTAGGCCCCGCCCATCTGGTCGATCACCAGCGACACGACCTGGTCGAAGGCCGGCTCGCGGAGGCCCTGCATGTACCCGAAGCGGATCGCCCGGCGCATCACCGAGCGCAGCGCCGCGCCGCGCTCCTTGTTGGAGGGCTGGATGCCCTCGGCCAGCGCGAAGGCCGTCATGCGCGCGTGGTCGGCGATGACCCGGCACGACACGTCGAAGTCGCCGTCGGTGGCGCCGTAGGGCTTGCCGCCGATCTGCGCGGCGCGCTCGACCAGCGGGCGCAGCAGGTCGGTGTCGTAGTTGCTCGTCACCCCCTGGAGCACCGCCGTGATGCGCTCGAGGCCCATGCCCGTGTCGACGCTCTGCGCCGGCAGCGGGACCAGCGGCCCGTCCTTCACCGCGCGGTTGAACTGCATGAAGACGTTGTTCCAGATCTCCATCCAGCCGGAGCCGTCGTACGCGGGCTCGACCACGTTGAACTGCGACACGTCGGGCGTGCCCTCGCCCATGAAGAAGTGGATCTCCGTGCACGGGCCGCAGGGGCCGGTGTCGCCCATCGTCCAGAAGTTGTCCTTCCGGCCGAGGCCGATGATGCGCTCGTCGCCGAAGCCGGTGACCTCGCGCCAGATCTCCCGCGCCTCGTCGTCGGCGGGCAGCCCGTCCTCGCCGCCGAAGACCGTGATGACCAGGCGCTCCTTCGGGAGCTTCCACACCACGGTGAGCAGCTCCCACGCGTACGCGATGGCGTCGCGCTTGAAGTAGTCGCCGAAGGAGAAGTTGCCCAGCATCTCGAAGAAGGTGTGGTGCCGCGCGGTGCGACCGACGTTGTCGAGGTCGTTGTGCTTGCCGCTCATGCGCACGCACTTCTGGCTCGACGCCGCGCGCGTGTAGCGCCGCTTGTCTTCGCCCAGGAAGGCGTCCTTGAACTGCACCATTCCGGCGTTGGTGAAGAGCAGCGTGGGGTCGTTGCGCGGCACCACGCCCGCGCTCGCGACCACCTCGTGGCCCTTGCTCTTGAAGAACTCCAGGAACTGCGAACGGATCTCGGCGGAGGTCGGCTTCGTCATGGCGGGCAGAGTGGATACCACCGCCGCCACCGACCCGCGAGCCGTCAGCGCGGCCCGTACGGGTCGCCCGCGGGCGCGGCGCGCGCCGGGGCCGCGGCGGGGCCGAGGAAGGAGCTGCCCGCGGCGGGCG
>JAQBQI010000708.1 GCA_028287085.1 Myxococcaceae bacterium | reverse complement strand
GGCGCGACCGCGGGCCCGGCTGCTCGGCGCGGCTACGCGGCCGGCCGCCGCACGCGCACGACCTTGACCCGCCGCGCGCTCGCCTCGACGACCTCGAGCGACGCGCCGCCCGGCACCGCGACGACCTCGCCGACGTGGGGGATGTGCCCGGCGAGCACGATGCACAGCCCCGCGAGCGTCGAGTAGCGCTCGCTCTCGGGCAGCTCGAAGTCGATCGAGCGATTCACGACGTGCACCGCGAGGCCGCCCTGCACGAGGTAGCTCCCGTCGTCGTCGCGCTTGAGCTGGATCGGCGCCGGGTCGTTCTCGCTCAGGATCTCGCCGACGAGCTCCTCGACGAGGTCCTCGACGGTGACGAGGCCGACGACGGTGCCGACCTCGTCGACGAGCATCGCGAGCGGCGTGCGGTCGCCCTGGAGGTCCCTGAGCAGCGCGACGGCGTGCGCGTTGCCCGGCGCGAACTTGATCGGGCGCACGTGCTCGGAGAGCGCGAAGGCCTCGCCGCGCAGCGCCGGGCCGAGCAGGTCGCGCAGCGTCACGTAGCCCACGACGTTCTCCTCGCTGCCCTCGTACACGGGCAGGCGCGAGAAGCGCGCGGCCTTCACCACCGCCGCGAGCGCCTCGACCGACGCGTCCCTCGAGACCATGACCACGGCCGCGCGCGGGACCATCGCGTCGACGGCGCGCAACGACTGGAAGTCGATGGCGCGCGAGGCGATCTCGCTCGCGCCCGGGTCGAGCGAGCCGACGCGCGCGGCCTCCTCGACCAGCTCCTGGATCTCCTCGGGCGAGAGCCGCGTCTCGGTGAAGCTCGTCTTGTCGCCGAAGAGCTTCAGCACGACGTTCGACGCGCCGGTGAGCACCCAGACCAGCGGCCGCACCACCGTGGCCATCGTGCGCAGCGGGGGCGCGAGCAGCAGCGCGAAGCGCTCGGCCATCCGCAGCGCGAGCGACTTGGGCACCAGCTCGCCCACCACGATCTCCAGGAAGGAGATCCCCGCGATCACCACGACGAGCCCGAGGGTCGGCGCGTAGGCCCCCACCCCGGGCACGCCGCGCAGCATGTGCCCGACGTCGTGCGCGAGCGCCTCGCCGCCGAAGGCCGCCGCGGTGGTTCCGATCACCGTCAGCCCGATCTGCACCGTCGCCAGGAACCTCTCCGGCTCGGCCCGCAGCCACCCCACCGCCGCCGCCCCGCGCCGCCCCTCCGTCGCGAGCTCGGCGAGGCGCGTCTTGCGCACCGACAGCACCGCGATCTCGGCCGCCGCGAAGACGCCGTTGAGCAGCATCAGCACCAGCACCACCGCGAGCTCGCCGATCATCGGTGCTCCCCGCTGCCGTGGTCGTCGTCGCCGTGTGGGTGGTGCTCGTCGTCGCGGCAGCGCGCGTCGACCCAGCCCACCCAGTAGGGCCCCTCGGGCCCGTGCTCGCGCTTCCAGATCGGGGCCCGCGCCTTGATCGCGTCGATGAGCGCCTTGCACGCGCGGAAGGCCTCGCCGCGGTGCACCGCGCTGGCCGCGCACACGATCGCCGCGTCGCCGACCGCGAGCGCCCCGACGCGGTGCACCGCCGCGAGCCGCACGCCGGGCATCGCGGCCGCGATCTCGTCGCCGATGCGCCCCATCTCGGCGACGGCCATCGTCGCGTAGGCCTCGTACTCCAGCAGGGTCACCGCGCGGCCCTCGTTGTGGTCGCGCACGACGCCCACGAAGACGTCGATGCCGCCCGCCGTCGGGTGCGACACCGCCGCGATCACGCGCTCGACGGAGAGCGCCTCGGCCGACAGCTCGAAGCGCACGTCACGCCTCCCGCTGCCACGTTCCGGTGCGGCCGCCGGACTTCTCCAGCAGCGCGACCTCGGTGATCGCGACCCCGCGCTCGAGGCCCTTCACCATGTCGTAGAGCGCCAGCGCCGCGACCGCGGCGCCCGTCATCGCCTCCATCTCGACGCCGGTGCGGTCGAGGGCCTCGGCGGTCACCACGATCTCCGCGCCCTCGTCGACCCACGCGAGCGCCACCGTCACGCCCGTCAGCGCGACGTGGTGGCACAGCGGGATCACCTCCGGCGTGCGCTTCGCCCCCATGATGCCCGCGAGGCGCACGGTGGCCCCGACGTCCCCCTTGGCCCCGTCGCCCGCGCGCGCCGCGGCCGCCGTCTCGGGGCGCATCCGCACGCGCGCCCGCGCCACCGCCCGCCGCGCCGTCACCGCCTTCGCCCCGACGCCCACCATGTGCACGGCCCCGTCGGCGTCGACGTGCGTGGGCCGGTTCGTGTCGCTCGCCATGCCCCGCCTAGTACCATCGCGCGGCGCCTCCGTGCGCGTGGTAGCGTCGCCGCCGACGCTCGTGTTCAGCAACGTGGTGAGGTTCCTCGCGCTCATCGGCGCGCTGGTGTTCGTGCATGAGCTCGGTCACTTCGCGTGGGCGAAGGCCTACGGCATCAAGGTCCTGAAGTTCTCGCTCGGCTTCGGCCCGCGCGTCTTCGGCATCCGCTACGGCGAGACCGACTACTGCATCGGCCTCGTCCCCTTCGGCGGCTTCGTGAAGATGCTCGGCGAAGACCCGAGCGACGAGATCCCCCACGAAGACCTCGGCCGGGCCTTCCACGCGCAGAGCCTCGCGCGACGCTTCGTCGTCGTGCTCGCCGGGCCGGTGATGTCGCTGCTCTTCCCGGTGCTGCTCTACTTCGTCGCCCTCCTCGGCCGCAGCGACCTCACCGCCCCCCTCATCGGAACCGTCGCCCCCGGCTACCCCGCCGCCGGCGTCCTCCTGCCGGGCGACCGCGTCACGGCCATCGACGGCGAGTCCGTGAACTCCTTCGAGCAGGTGCGCGAGGCCATCGTGCGCTCGCCGCGCCGCTCGATCCGCTTCGACCTCGAGCGCGGCGGGCAGCCCGTCGGCGTGCGCGTCACCCCGGAGGCCGTCACCACCAAGCTCCCCTTCGACGAGCGCGTCACCACGGGCTTCCTCGGCATCGCGCCGGGCTTCCCCCTGCCGGTCGTCGGCGTGCGCTCGCCCTCCCCCGCGCACACCGCCGGCCTGCGCACCTTCGACGTCGTCACGATGTACCGCGGCGCGCCCGTGCGGCGCTGGTCCGACCTCGAGGCCTCGCTCACGCGCTCGCGCGGCTCGACCGTGCCGCTGGCCTTCCTCCGCCCGCGCGCCATCGAAGGCGCCCTCGGCGGCCTCGTCGACCTCGAGGTCTTCGACCCCGGCCTCGCGCAGATCGCCCCCGAGCCCGGCACCGGCGAGATGACCACCCGCACCGGCATCGAGGCCTCCGACCTCTACCTCTCCGACGTCGCGCCCGACAGCCCCGAGGGGCTCATGGGCCTGCGCCGCGGCGCGCGCGTGCTCGCCCTCGACGGCGAGGTGCCGCCCTCCTGGGAGCGCTTCATCGCCGCGCTCACCGAGGGCCCCCCGCGGCTGCGCACCATCCGCTTCGCCCTCGACCACCACGAGGCCGTCGGCGGCTTCTCGCTGCGCCCGGTGGTGCTCACCGACGAGTTCGGCGACCGCTCGGTGCAGCTGCGCACGAGCCTCGAGCGCTGGCGCCCCATCGTCGCCGAGCCGCCCCTGCCCAACCCCTCGCCCGTGCGCTACGCCCTGTCGGGCGCGCTCACCGAGACCGCCGAGGCGATGCGCTTCCTCGGCCTCGGCATCGTGCGCATGCTCCAGGGCCGCGTGCCCGTCACCAGCGTCGGCGGCCCCATCGCCATCTACGACGCCTCGCGCAGCGTCGCGGTCGACGGCGTGTGGGGCTTCTTCCGGCTGATGGCGCTCATCAGCCTCAACCTCGGCCTGCTCAACCTGCTGCCCGTGCCGACCCTCGACGGCGGCCACCTGCTCTTCTTCGGCATCGAGGCCGTCACCCGCCGCCCGGTGCCCCTGCGGGTGCGGCAGGTCGCCTCGGTGCTGGGCCTGCTCCTGGTCGTGGCCGTCATGGTGGTCGCCTTCCGCAACGACCTCGAACGCAAGCTGGGCGTCGACTTCCGCGTGGGGGCGCTCGCCCCCGCGGCCGGGCCGCCCGGGGTAGAGTCGCCCGCAGGATGAAGCGCGCCCTGCACATGGAGATCGAGGCCTGCGACGCGCTGCTCGGCCTCCTGCGCGTGCACGCCGCGGCCGAGGTGCAGCGCTGGCCCGCGCACCTCTCGGGCAACCTCGGCCTCGCCGTCGAGCGCGAGATGGAGCGCCTCGACCCCATCGTGCGCACCCTCGGCGTCAGCTACGAGTGCCTCGAGGCGCGCGCCGTCGCCACGCTCGACCGCCGGCCGCTCTCGCGCTTCTCCGACGTCGACGGGGCCTTCCACCTCGTCGCCTGCCCCATCGTGATCCTCATCGACCTCGACCCGCTGCGCATCGCCCTCGACCGCGGCGACGCCGCCACCCGCCACGGCGCCGTCCAGGTCGCCGACGCGCTGCGCACCGTGGTCGCCTCGGTCGCGCGCAGCGAGCTCCTCGTCTGCCACAAGCTCGTCCTCGCGGGCGCCGAGCAGCCCGCCGACCGCGTGCTGCGCTTCATCGACGCCTACCTCGCCACCGCGTGGCCCTCGGCCGGCCCCGAGCCCTCGCTGCCCTCGATGCTCCCGGTCGCCATCGCCTACGAGGCGCACCCCACCCTCGAGGTGCCCCGCGCGGGCGCGCGCCTCAACGCCGACTCCACCGAGGTCTTCCGGCTCGACCTCGACCCCAACGCCCTCGAGGACGTATGAGACCCCCCGCCGCCTTCGCGGCCCTCCTGCTCGCCCTCGCGCCCGCCCCCGCCGGCGCGACCACCATCGTGCCCGTCACCGCCGAGGAGCTCGCGCAGCGCTCCGACGAGGTCGTCGTCGCCACCGTGCGCGCCTCCTCCTCGCGGTGGGAGCACAACCTCATCGTCACCGACCACGAGCTCGTCGTCGAAGCCTCCATCCGCGGCGGCGCCGTCGTGCGCTCGACGATCTACGTCCGCACCCCGGGCGGCGTGGTCGGCCGCGTCGCGCAGGCCGTCCCCGACGCGCCGACGCTCGAGGTCGGCCGCACCTACGTGTTCTTCCTCGCGGGCGGCGTCGGCCCGGTGCGCTTCCTCGCCCACCTCACGGCCGCGGTCGTCCCGGTCGAGGCGCGGCCCGCGGGCGAGCTCGTCGCGCGCCCGCCGTCTTCGCTGCTCGTCGACCGCTCGTCCGGCCCCGCGGCCGCGGCGCCCCCGCCGATGCCGCTCCCGGCGATGCTCGACCGCGTGCGGGCGGTCGCCCGGT
>JAQBQI010000685.1 GCA_028287085.1 Myxococcaceae bacterium | reverse complement strand
GGGCGTGGCGGCGACCTCGACCGGCGCGGGGGGCGGCGGGGGCGGCGGGGTCGGGGCGGGCGCCGGGGTTGAAGCGCAGCCTGTCACCATTGCGAAAACAACCATCGTGATTGAGGACTTCATGCCGCGACCTTCTCGCGAGTCGACGTCCGATGCGAGCATTTCCGACACACTGACCGAATCTCCGGCGAGGCCTCCAGGTCGCGACCCGTGCGCGCGATTGCCCCACCAGTGTGGCGATTCCGCGAGGGCACGATGGGCGTCGTGGCCAGTTATTCCGTGCGGCGCGTGAGATGCACTAACCAGTCGGCGGTGCCGTCCCCCTAAACGGTGGCGAGGCACGAAGGAGCAGCGCGGCCGTGAACTCCACCCCCCCTACGATCGATCGCCCGGCCTACGCGAAGCTCGCCTTCGCGCCCCTCGGCCTGCTGCTCTGCGTGGCCCCGCTCCACGCCGCGGCGACGGCCTCCGGGCCGTCTTCGACGGCGCTCGCGGTCGACCTGCTGGCCCTCGCGGTGGGCGCGCTGCTCGGCTGGCTGGGCGGCGACCTCACCCCGCCGCGCGAGGCCCCCATGGGCCGGCCGCGCCCGCGGCTGCGGTGGCCCCGCCCGCTGCTCTCCCGCCGGGCCGCGTAGCGCGCCATGACGGCGCCCGGTGACGACCCGCTGGGCGCGCGCGCGCCCGAGGTCATCGCCGCGGTGATGCCGCTCGCGCGGGTCCTCTGCCGCCGCTACTTCCGCCTCCGCGTCGAGGGCCTCGACCGACTCCCCGCCGGGCCCGCCCTGCTCGTCGGCAACCACAACAACGGCCTCGCCGGGCCCGACATCGCCTGCACCCTCTCGACCCTCTGGGACGCGCGCGGCCCCGACGCCCCGCTCTACGCCCTCGCCCACGATTTCGCGATGCGCCACGTCGCCGTCTTCGGCGCCGTGATCGCCCGCTTCGGCGCCCTCGCCGCGACGCGCGCCAACGCCCGCCGCGCGCTCGACGCGGGCGCCCAGGTGCTCGTCTACCCGGGCGGCGACCTCGAGGCCTACCGCCATTTCCGCCGCCGCGACGAGGTCATCCTCGGCCCGCGCACCGGCTTCGTGACCCTCGCCCAGGAGGCCGGCGTGCCCATCGTCCCCGTCGTCGCGCAGGGCGCCCACCGCAGCGCCATCGTCTTCCACGAGGGCGAGGCCATCGCCCGCCGCCTGGGCCTCAAGCGCTGGGCGCGCCTCGAGCGCTTCCCCCTCGCCCTCGCCCTCCCGTGGGGCCTCGCCGCCGGCCCGTGGCTCCCGTGGCTCCCGCTCCCCTTCCCCATCCGGCTGCGCTTCCTCGCGCCCCTGCGCGTCGCCCCCGACGACGACCCCGCGGAGGTCCGCGAGCGGGTGCGCGGGGCGATGCAGTCGGCGCTCGACGACATGGCGGGGCGCCGGTGAGCGCCCTCGCCGACCAGGCCGGCAGCGTCGAGCTCCCCGGCGGGGGCTTCGTCGCCTTCGAGGTGCACGGCGCGCGACACGGGGGCGTCCCGGTGCTGCTGCTCCGACCGATGGTCGGCGCGATGGCGCTGTGGGGCGGGTTCCGCGACGCCCTCGCCGCGCGGGCGCGCGTGATCGCCTTCGATCCGCGCGGCACCGGCGCGTCGAGCGACGCCCCCGCCGACGCCACCACGCGCGACCTCGCGCGCGACGCCGTCGCCCTCCTCGACGCCCTCGGCGAGCCCGTCGCCCACGTCTTCGGCATCTCCTTCGGCGCCATGATCGCCACCTGGATCGCCGTCGACGCCCCCGCCCGCGTCGCCCGCCTCTGCCTCGCCAGCGCCGGCCCGGTGGGCTTCGCGCTCACCGCCTCGGGCGTCGGGCGCGCCCTCGAGATGACCGCGACCGCGCTCGTCCCCGGCGACGAGGCCGTCACCCATCTCGTCGGCGAGGTGCTGTCCGCAGACCTCCGCGAGGGCCGTCCTTCGCGCGTCGCCGCCGTCGAGGCCGCCGCCGCGACCGCGCCCGCCGACCGCGTCGAGGTGCTCAAGCACGCCGTCGCCGCCGCGCGCCACGACGCCAGCGCCGAGCTCCACCGCGTCGTCGCGCGCACCCTCGTGCTCGCCGGCGACCGCGACGAGCTCATCGGCGACGCGCCCACCGCCGCCCTCGCCGCCGCCATCCCCGGCGCGCGCCTCGAGGTCGTCGCCAACGCCGGCCACGACCTCACCCTCGAGCGCCCCGCCGAGACGGCCGCGATCGTCGCCGACTTCCTCCTCGCCGACGACTGAGGCGCACCCGCGCACCACGCCGTGACGGGCCGTCACAGCGCTGATTCGCGCTCCGCGTGCACGTTGCGAAAACCCGCGCGGCACGCGTCCTGCTCAAGGACTTCTGGCACGCACGGCACCGCCCGTGTGCTGCTCAACCACAGGAGATTCCCCCCATGCTGCACTACGCCGTCGTCTTCTTCGTCATCGCGATCGTGGCCGCCATCTTCGGCTTCGGCGGCATCGCCGCGGGCGCCGCGGGCGCCGCG
Source organism: Myxococcaceae bacterium (assembly GCA_028287085.1). Taxonomy (GTDB): domain Bacteria; phylum Myxococcota_A; class Polyangia; order Polyangiales; genus SCUS01. The sequence goes on along the minus strand of JAQBQI010000685.1, from coordinate 1,267 downwards.
AAGATCCTCTTCTTCGTCGCCCTCGCCCTCGCGGTGGTGTCCTTCTTCGCCCGCGGCCGCGCCACGACCTGACGCGCCTGCGAGCCGGCGCGCGTCGGCGGCCTACTTCCGCTTCTTGAGGTGGTTCATGGCCGCCGCGCGCACGGCCCCCGCGACGTTCTTGCTCGCCGCGACGCGCTTCATGTCGCTCTCGCGCAGGTGCACGATGAGCTTCATCGACTCGCCGACGGGCGTCTTCGGGTTGCTCACGAGGTTGAACTTCACCTCGTAGAGCCGCAGCCACGCGCCGCGGCTCGAGATGCGCCGCAGGATGTCGTCACTCACCGCGCGGCTCCCCGCGATCTTGATGACCTCGTCGTCGCCGATCTTCGGCGAGTCGAGCACCGCGGCCGCCACCAGCCGGTTGGTCGAACGAACCAGCAGCGAGCGCTGCAGCGCCGTGCCCAGCATCGCCGTGCGGATCTTCTCGGTGACGTTCATGTCCTCGAGCTTCTTCTCCGCCTTGCGGGCGCCCTCCTTCACGCGAACGCTGCCGTCCTCGTCCTCCTCGATGTCGTCGAGGCTGAACTGCTCGGACTCGACCATCGCCTGCACGAAGGCCGTGTCGCGCTCCGCGGGCTCGACGCTCGGCGGCGGGATCACCTGCTGCTTCAGCGCGGCGGCGATCTGCTCGAAGCCGGGGATGTTCACCTTCAGCCCGTTGCGCGCGGCGAACTCCACGATGCGGTCGGAGGTCGACATGCGCGTCGCGGGGTTCATGTAGAGCGCCTCGATCACCTCGGGCGAGGTGAGCAGCCGCTGCTCGTTCTGCGCGATGATCTCGGAGAGGGCCTCGTCGCCCGCGCGCGCGAGCCGCGCGATGGTCTCGCCCGACGCGTTGGGGTGGCGCACCACGCGCTCGACGTAGGCGCGGTTGCCGGCCGCCCGCGTGACGAAGTCGTCGAGCACCGCGGCGGGGAAATCCGGCGCCGCGAGGGCCGACCCGACCACCGCCTCGGGCAGCCCGAGCAGCGTCTTGGCGGCCGCGTCGCGCAGGCCCGGCTCGTCGCTCCAGGCGAGCCCGTAGAGCGCGCACATCATCGCCACCGGCGGCAGCGGCGCCATGCCGCGCGCGGCCATCATCTTCAGGGGGGCGGGGCCGCCGAGCACCTTGCGCGCGCCCTCGGGAAGCTGGGTCAGATCAACCGGATGCTGCATGCGCGCGAGCCTAACGCAGAGCCCGGCGCCGGCGGCGCGCGATCGTCGCTCAGCCCGCCGGGCAGCCGAC
>JAQBQI010000667.1 GCA_028287085.1 Myxococcaceae bacterium | reverse complement strand
GCGAGCCCGCGAGCGCGCGGCGCTGGGCGGGCTTCCACTGGGGACCGGGCGGGGCGGCGGGCTTGGGCTTGGGCATGGGCGGGGTCTCCGTTCGGTCGGCCGACGTCAGCCATACCCGCGGGTCGGCGCCGCGCGCCACCCCCCGTCGCGGGCGGCCCGCGGAGCAGCGGCGACGGGAGCACCGTCGAGCGCGCGACGCCGCGCCGGCCGTTGGTACGCTCCCGCGGATGAGCACGCCGCGCCGCCCCGCCCTGGTCCTCTTCGCGGCGCTCGGGCTGCTTTCCCCCGCCGCGCGCGCGCAGCGGGTGCTCTCGATGGCCACGCTCGCGCCGCCGGGCTCGCTCCCGATGCGCGTGCTCGACTCGATGAACCGCGAGCTGCGCCGCCGCACCGGCGCCACGCTGGCCTTCCGCTGGTACGCCGGGGGCGTGCAGGGCGACGAGTCCGAGGTCGTGCGCAAGATCCGCTCGGGGCGCCTCGACGGCGGCGCGCTCTCGGCCACCGGGCTCGCGCAGGTCTACCGGCCGGTGCTGGCCTTCCAGCTCCCGGCGGTGTTTCGCACGCCGGAGGGCTTCGTCGGGTCATTCACCGCGCTGCGGCCCGAGCTCGAGGCGGGCTTCGAGCGCGCGGGCTTCTCGATCCTCAACCTCTCGCCCGCCACCGGGCCGCGGATGTTCTCGACCCGCGAGATCCGCTCGCCCGACGACCTCCGCGCCGCGCGCCCCTGGCGCTGGACCGACGACCCGATCCTCCCGGCGCTCTACGCCGAGACGGGCGCGACGGGCGTCCCGCTGTCGCTGCCGGAGGTGCTCGGGGCGCTGCAGACCGGGCGCGTCGACACGGTCTTCGCGCCCCCGGCGGCGGCGATCGCGCTGCAATGGTCCGGTCACGTACGCTTCATGAGCGAGCGCCCGGCGAGCGGCTCGATGGCGGCCCTGGTGCTCTCGCGCGCCGCGGCGCAGTCGCTCACGCCGGCCCAGCGCGCGACCATCGCGGAGGTGATCGCGCAGGCGACGACGATCTACCGGCCGGCCTTCCTGCGGGCCGACGGCGACGCCGTCCGGGCGCTGGAGTCGCGCGGCGTGCGCACCGTCGCGCTCACCGCGCCGGAGCGGCAGCGCTGGCTCGACGCCTTCGCCCGGGTGCGTACGCGCGTCGGGGCCACGCTGCCCGACCCCGGGTGGCTCGCGCGGGTGCAGTCCGCGGGCGGGGAGTGAGCGCGGCCCTCGCGCGTCCGCGATCGCCGCGGAGCCTCCCGGAAGCTCACTCCCCCGTCTCCGGCTCGCCCGGCCGCCGCGTGCCCGCGGCCACGGCGTGCACCCGCGCGCGCAGCCACGCGTGCCCCGGGTCGCGGTGCCGGCGCTCGTGCCAGCTCTGCCACACGGTGAAGCCCTCCAGCGCGATGGGCACCGGCCGCAGCACCAGCGGCAGCAGCTTCGCGTAGGCCCGCGCCATGCGCTCGGGCGCCGTCCACACCAGGTCAGACCCCGCCACCACGTGGGGCGCCACCAAAAACTGCGGCACCATCAGCCCCACCCGCCGCGCGCGCCCGACGGCGGCGAGCGCCGTGTCGACCGCGCTCCCCGGCTTGCCCCGCGGCGCCACCAGCAGGTGCGGCAGGGCCAGCCACTTGTCGAGCGTGAGCCCGCCGCGCGCCGCCGGGTGCCCCTTGCGCAGCACGCACACGAAGCGCTCGTGCAGCAGCCGCTGCCGGTAGTAGCCCGCCACCTCGCGCTGGTACGGCCCGATCAGCAGGTCGAGCTCGCCGTCGAGCAGCTCGCGCCGCCCCTGGTCGACGGTGTCGACGCGCACGCTCACGTCGACGCCCGGCGCCTCGGCGTTGAGCGTCGCCCACAGCTCGGGCAGCAGCACGAAGGAGCCGTGGTCGGCCGTCGCCACCGCGAAGGTGCGCCGCGCCGTCGCCGGGTCGAAGGCCGCCGGGCCGCTCAGCGCGAGGCGCACGGCGTCGAGCGCGGCCGCGAGCGGCGCCGACAGCTCGAGCGCGCGGTCGGTGGGCAGCAGCCCCCCCGGGGCGCGCAGGAAGAGCGGGTCGCCGAAGAGGTCGCGCAGCCGCTGGAGGGCGTGCGAGAGCGCGGGCTGGCTGAGCCCGAGGCGCCGCGCCGCGCGGGTGACGCTGCGCTCGGCGAGCAGGGCCTCGAGCGTGACGAGGAGGTTCAGGTCGACCGCGGCGAGATTCATGGCGCGAATATCGATCATGCCATCCTTCGATTGGATGAATGACGGCCGCGGGCCCAGATTGTCCGTCGCCGGGGCGGTCACCACCTACCAACGCGCCGCCCGGCGGAGGATCTCATGGGCATTTTCGTCGTCGCAGGCGTCTCAGGAAACACCGGGTCGGTCGTCGCGGAGACCCTGCTCGCGCAGGGCAAGAGCGTGCGCGTGGTCGTGCGCGACGCGGCCAAGGGCGACGCGTGGAAGGCGCGCGGGGCCGAGGTCGCCGTCGCCACGCTGACCGACGCCGACGCGCTCGCCAGGGCCTTCGCCGGGGCCGACGGGGTCTACGTGCTGGCGCCGCCCTTCAGCTTCGCGGCGGAAGACCCGTCGGCCGACCGCCCCGCCCTCTTCGCGGGCGTCACGGGCGCGCTGCGCAAGGCGCGCCCCGCCCACGTCGTGCTGCTGTCGTCGGTCGGCGCGCAGCACGCGGCGGGCAACGGACCCATCGCGGCGCTGCACGCCTTCGAGCGCGAGATCGCGGCGACGGGCGTGCCCGCGACCTTCCTGCGCGCGGCCTACTTCATGGAGAACTGGGCATCGAGCCTCGGCGGCGCCCTCGAGGCGAACGCGCTCTACAACGCGCTCACGGCCGACCGGAAGATCCCGCAGGTGGCGACGCGCGACATCGGCACGACGGCGGCGCGGCTGCTGCTCGAGCCGGTGGCGTCGGGCACGCGGGTGGTCGAGCTCGCGGGCCCGGCCGACTACTCGCTCGACGACGTGGCCGCGACGCTCTCGGCCGTCGTGGGGCGGAGCATCCCGGCGGTGCAGGTTCCGATCGAGGGGCTGAAGGGCGCGCTGCGGGGGATGGGCGCGTCGGCGGCGGTGGCCGAGCTCTACGGCGAGATGACCGACGGGATCAACCGCGGCCACGTGGCCTTCGAGCACGGCGCGAAGGCGCTGGTGCGCGGCCCCACGACGCTGGAGACGGTGCTGCGCTCGCTGCTGAAGCGGTAGTCGGGAGGCGGGTCGGAGGGCCCTCCCGCTCCCCCGCGTCTCAGGCCTTGCCGGCGGCCTTCTGCCACGAGGGCCGCGCGCTACAGCGGGCCCACCAGTCGCCCACCGCGGGGTGGCCCGTGATGAGGTCGCCCTGCCCGCACGCGAACAGGTACTCGATGTACGGCAGGTAGCAGACGTCGGCGAGCGTGAACTCCTCGCCCGCCAGGTACGGGCTCTGGTCGAGGCGCGCCTCCATGATCGTGATGGTGTGCCCGAGCGAGAGGCGGCCCGCCTCGACGGCCTTCATGTCGGGCGTCTGCCCGCGCATCGGACCCATCACCAGCTGGTAGATGATCTTCATCGCGTGGGGCGTGAAGTTCGCGCTCTCGACGCTGATCCATTGTTCGACGACGGCGCGGTGCTGGGCGTCGCCGGGGATGAGCTTCGCGCCGGGCAGCGCCTCGTCGAGGTAGCGGCAGATCGCCCGCGACTCGAAGAGCTCGAAGCCGTCGTGGTCGATGGCCGGAACCTGCCCGAAGGGCTGCCGCGCCAGGTAGGCGGGCTGCTTGTGCTCGCCCTTGCCGAAGTCGATGACGCTGAACTCGAAGTCCGCGCCCTTCTCGGCCAGGAGACAGAGCACCTTGCGGCTGCAGGTGCTCATCGGGTTTCCGTACAGGGTCAACATGGTGGCTCTCCGCTTTCCCGGCGGGCGGACGGCGCCCGCGACGGTGTGTCCGGTACCACCGCCGCGGGGATTCCGCGACGCCCCTCAGCGCATGCCGCGCAGGGTCGTCTCGCTCTCGAGCCGCGTCGGGGCCGTCAGCGCCGCCGCCTCGACCCGCAGCCGCGCCGCCGCCGGCAGCGGGACCACCAGCTCGACGTTGCGGTCGAGCGCCGTGCCGACGTGCGAGGCCTCCCACGCCGAGAGGTAGTCCATCATCGCGAGGCGCCGGAAGCGCCGCTCCATGCAGCTCGTCGCCGCGTAGTCGATCATCGTGCCGAAGAGCGACAGCGTGCCGTCGCCGTTGGCCACCACCTCGATGGCGCGCGCCTGGTTGGGCCAGTCGGCGATCGACCCGCTCTGCACCTCCCAATACCCGGGGTGCGCCGCGTCGGCGCCGCGCACCGGGCGCACCCGCACGTCGTGCTCGTGCCCGACCAGCCACGCGACGACGTTGGGGTACGACGCCACGCGCGCCTCGATCTCCGCCGCGCTCACGGCGTCGGCCACCTCGGCGCCGATCTCCTCCAGGCGCCGGTCGATCGAGGTCGTCGGGTGGTGCGAGGCCAGCATCACCAGCACGCCGTCAGTCTGCGCGCGCTCGAGCTCGGCGCGCAGCCAGCCGTCGAAGAGGGCGCGCTTGATCATCCCGATCGAGCCGCCGGTGAAGTCGCTGGTGTCGATCGCGATGAGGCGCAGCACGCCCGGCACCACGTCGTTGACCCAGTTGGCGCCCATCGCGACGTCGGCCGCCGCGGGGTAGCCGTGGCCGACCGGACCGGGCGTGGCCGGGCCCTCGCGCAGCGCGCGCACGATGTCGGCCCGGTCGAGCAGCCGCCGCGCGGGGTCGGCCCGCGTCGCCCCGCGCTGGGGCGGCGCATACCACTGGGTGTAATCGCGCGCGCCGAAGGGCGACGAGGCGCCGATCGCCGTCGCGCGCAGGGCGTCGGTGGGCGCGACCGTGCCGACCACCATCACGTCGTGGTTGCCCGGCACGTAGTACCAGGGCGCCGGGAAGGCGACGCCGTCGAAGGGGTCCTTCGGGTCGTTGTCGGGGCCGGGGATGGGGTCGTCGTCGGCGCCCGAGTCGGTGTGGATGCCCGCCGCGCCGTTCATGGCCTGCATGAACCACTGGAGCTCGTTGAGCTGGCCGCTGTCGGCGCAGTCGCCCGCGATCACGCCGAACTGGAAGGCCCTGCCCCCCTGCGCGAGGTCGCGCAGCGTGCGGTTCATCGCCGTCATCGCGCGCGGCAGGTAGGCCTCCTGCGGGCGGATCGCGCCCGACAGCGCGGGCGAGTCGAGCGTGCCGTAGCGGGCGGGCGACTCGTCGTCGGCGAGCTGCGTGTCGGAGAAGGCCACGAACCACGCGAGCGAGCGCCGGCCCGCGGCGGGCGCCGCGGCCGGGCCGCCGAGGTCCAGGCGCCGCTCGCGGGTGGCCGCGGGGCCGCGGGCGTAGCGGTCGAAGCTCATCGCGCGGTAGGCCGTCTCGCCGGTCTCGAAGACCGGGTTCATGCGCGCGAGCGTGCTGGGCGTCATCACCCGCGTCGCCATCGGGAGCAGCGAGCCCACCAGCGTCGAGGCCACCGCCGCCGGCTCGGGCGAGCCCGCCGGCTCGGTGTCCTCGCAGCGCGGCAGCAGCAATCCCCCGTGGGGGTCGCCCGCGTCGACCGCCGCCTCGTCGTCGGCGGCGCCCCGATCGGCGACGACGTCGACCCCGACCTCGAACGCGGCGTCGCTCGCGCCCGCGTCCGCCCGCAGCACCTCCGGGTCGGAGCTACAGCCCGTCAGCCCGAGCAGCGCCGCGAAACATCCGCCGATGACACGCTTCATCCGCGAGAATGTAACGAAGGCACCGGCCGCCCGTGAAGGGCCCGGGGCGCCGCGGATTGCGCTCCGCTGCGCGGCGCCGCGAAGGCCGTTGCCCTCCGCGAGGCGTGCTGATACCCGGTCTTGTAATGGGACCTCTCCAACCGTCCGGCGCCCGCTCGCTCGGGCTCATCGCGCTGTGGCTCGCGCTCGCCGCGGCCTGCTCCACCGGTCAGAGCGTCGTCGGGGGCGGCGCCGACGTCGGGGTCGTCAACGACCTCGGCGCCGACGCCTTCGACGCGCCCGACGTGCCCGCGGCGCCCGACGTGCCCTCGGGCTGCCGCGCCGACGGCGACTGCGCCGGCAACGAGATGGGCCTCCGCGTGTGCGACGCGTCGAGCGGGCGCTGCGTGGCCTGCCTCCCCTCGCGCGACACCTGCCCGAGCGACCAGCACTGCGCCGCGGGCACCAACGTCTGCGTGGCCGGCTGCCACGACGACCAGGGCTGCGCCGTCGCGAGCGGCGCCGACGCGGGCGCGGTCGACGGCGGCCTCGGGGGCGACCGCGGCCGCTGCAACGCCGCGACCAACACCTGCGTGCAGTGCGTCGTCGACGACCACTGCCCCGCCGGCACGCGCTGCGCCGGCAACCAGTGCGTGCCCGGCTGCGACGCCGCGCGCGCCTGCCCCGCCGGCCTCACCTGCTGCGGCGGCGGCTGCGTCGACACCGC
>JAQBQI010000652.1 GCA_028287085.1 Myxococcaceae bacterium | reverse complement strand
CGCGCTCCAGAGGATGCGGGTGCCGTCGCGGGAGAGCGCGCCGCGCAGGGCGACCCGGCACTCGGCGCCGCGGCGGCCCTTCAGGTCGAGGGTGAGCTCGACGCCGCGCTCGGCGCCGACGGTCGCGACGGCGGCGAAGAAATCCGGCCAGGCCGCGCGGTCGACGAGCGTCACCATGGGCTTGTTCTGGAGGTTGCGCACGTCGATGGAGAGCATCTGGAGCGCCGCGAGGTTCGCCTCCAGCACGGACGCCTCGCGGTCGGTGACGATCAACGGGTCGGGCGAGAAGTCGAAGATCTCGCGGTACTGCACGCCCTGGTTGGTCCGCGTGCGCTCGACCGCCGCGACGGCGTCGAGCTGCACCCGCAGCTCCTCCTCGGCGATGACGAGCTCCTCGTGCTCGAGCTCGAGGCGCTCGAGGGCCTCGCGCAGCACCGCCGGATCGGCCGAGCGCTCGGCGGGCACGAGCCGCAGCCGCGGGGTGACCTCGCGGTAGCGCTCGAGGTGTTGGACGAAGGCCGAAACCCGACTCGAAATCGTGTTCCCCGGGGCTGGTGTGGTGATGCGGGGCATGGGCCTTCTCCTTCGAGTAGGCAGCGGGGGCTGTCAAGCGAGTCGGGGCTCGCGGAAGGGCCGCGGACGCGGGCCCGGCGCCCGCACCGGATGCGCGTTCTGCACGGCGTGCGGAGGCTCGTGGAGCCTTCGTCGCGCCCGCCGCGGCGCAGCGCCGTAGCACCGCGTTTGCAACCACTGGTCGGCTCGACCCCGGCATCGTCCTACGGGGCGGAGGAGGCTTTCGTGTTTGTGTCATTCGTGGTGGTGAGGGGGCATGAGCTGGCCCGGCAGCTCGCGGGCGGTCGGGTGCGGGTGAAGGACGGCGAGGACGAGGTCGTCGCGGTGGGGCGGCGCATCGCGCAGGACACCCGCTGCCGGATCGTCGAGGTGAGGGGCGCGGTCGCGGAGGGGCAGCGCGAGGCGGCGGCGTCGCGGCAGTACGAGCTCACGCTGCGGGGCTGCCTGCCGTACCCGGCCAAGGGGCCGCGGGTGCAGGCCGAGGGGACCATCCGGGTGACGCTGCGGAGCGGGGCCGACGCGCTCGGCCCGCTCGGGTCGCGGCCCATCCGCGTCTGATCAGGCCGCGCCCGCGGGCCCTGACCCCTCTTCGACGATGACGATCACGCCCTGCACGGTCTGGCTGCGCAGCGCGCTCACGACCACCCGGCACTGGATGTCCTTGCCGCGGCGGTTGCGGCAGGGGAGGGAGAGCTCGCGGCGCTCGCCGTCGCCGGCCAGGCTCGCGCGCAGGGCCTGGCGCAGGCTCTCGACCGGCATCCCGATGTTGAGGCTGTGGAAGTGCTTGCCCTCGACCTCATCGGCGCGCAGCCCCCAGAGGTCTTCCATGGGTTGGTTCCAGGCGCGAACGATGAGGTCGCGGTCGAGCACCGCCACCCCCGAGCGCAGGCTCGCCAGCACCGCCTCGAGGAAGACGTTCGCGCGGTTGAGCTCGTCGCTGCGCAGGCGCAGCTCCTCGTTCATCGTCTGGAGTTCCTCGTTCGACGACTGGACCTCCTCGTTCATGGTCTCGAGCTCTTCGTTGGTCGACTGGAGTTCCTCGTTGGTGGTCTCGAGCTCCTCGACCGTCGACTGGAGTTCCTCGTTGGTGGTCTCGAGTTCCTCGCTGGTCGACTGGAGTTCCTCGTGGGCAGTCTCGAGGTCCTGCATCAGCTTGCGGAAGTCGAGCTGGAGCCGGTGCTCCTCGGAGACGTCGAGGAAGGTCACCTGCGCGCCGGAGAGGGCGCCGTTGTCCTGCACGAAGGGCGTGACCTCGACGTGGAAGAACTGCCGCTCGCCGCCCGCCGTGACGCGCTCGACGTCCTTGAGCGACACCGCCCGGCGGCCCACGCGCACCTGGTCGAGGCGCGAGCGCAGCTCCGCGGGGCGGTAGGAGAGCTCGAGGTCCTGGAAGGGCCGGCCGACGTCCGCGGAGGTGAGGCCGAAGAGCGTGCGGGCGCGCTGGTTGGCCGCCGCCAGGAGGTTCCCGCCGTCGAGGATCACCTGCGCCACGGGCGAGCTCTCGAAGGCCGCGCGGTGGAGCTGCGCGAGGAAGGCGTCGGGCTCGCGCGCCGGCGCCTCGCGCGTCGCCTCGCCGTCGACGGCGGGCTTGAGGCGCGTGCGCGCGCCGCGGTTGGTGCGGCGGAACAGCCTGAGCTTCAGGTCGAGCGGCGTGAACAGGCTCGGGTGCGTGAGGAGCATCTCGGCCTTGCCGAGCATCAGCACGCCGTCGGGCACGAGCGCGAAGTGGAAGCGGTTGAGGATGCGCGCCTGCGCCTCGGCGTTGAAGTACATGAGCGTGTTGCGGCAGGCGAGCACGTCGACGCGGGAGATGGGCGCGTCGCGCAGCAGGTCGTGGCGGCCGAAGAAGACCGCGCGGCGCAGGTCCTTGTTGACGGCGAGGTGCGCCGCGGTGCGGGTGAAGTACTTCTCCAGCAGCCCCGCGGGGATGTCGTCGGCGGCCTTGAGGGGGTACTGCGCGAGGCGCGCCTGGTTGAGCGCCTCCTCGTCGGCGTCGGTGGCGTAGACCTTCACGCGCCGCGCGAAGGCCTCGGGGCCCAGCGCCTCGGCCAGCACCATCGCGAGGGTGTAGGCCTCCTCGCCCGAGGCCGTCCCGGCGCTCCAGACGCGCACCGGGGCGTCGGGGGCGCGGGCGGCGAGGAGCTGCTCGACGCCGCGGGCCAGCGCGGCCCACGCGAGGGGGTCGCGGAAGAAGCTCGTGACGTTGATGAGCACGGCGTTGAAGAGCGCCGGGAACTCGTCGGGGTGCACCTGGAGGAAGTCGAGGTACGCGGCGAAGCCGTCGATGCCGACCATCTGCATGCGCCGGCGCACGCGGCGCGCGAGGCTGTTGTGCTTGTAGACGCTGAAGTCGAAGCCGCGGCTGACGCGGAGGAAGTCGAGCACGGGCTTGAGCTCGGCCTCCGAGTCGGCCTCGGCGTCGGGCGGGTCGGGCTGGTCGTCGGGTTCGTTGGTGGAGGTCATCGGACGCCTTGAGGGGGCGGTCGGCGCACCGTCACGGTGCGGCGGGTCCCGTCACAGCGTAGGCGACCGCGGGGGGGCGCGCGAGCGCATCGGACGCGCAGGCTCGGACGCGGGCCGGGGCTCAGCCGAGGTCGGCCAGGTCGGCGCTCTTGCCCGCCTCGGCGTCGAGCACGCGGCGGATCACCCGCGCGCGATCGAGCGCCTCGGCGCGCCGCTCGTCGCAGCGGCCGGCGGCGTCGGCCAGCCCGCGATCGCGCAGGCGCCGCGCGAGCCGGTCGGACATGGCGGCCGACTCCTCGAGCGCCCGGTACGCGGCCCACATCGCCTCCTCGATGGAGTCGTCCTGCAGCGAGAGGAGCGCCTCGGGCGAGAACCCGTGCCCGACGCGGCACCGGTAGCGCACCATGCGGCCGTCTTGCAGCTCCCAGAGCGCGCCGTGACAGTCGGGGCAGGTGAAGCCCGACGGGGCGTCGCCCAGCGCCTCGCGCACGGCGTCCTGGTTGGCCTCGGCGCCGGGCGGCTCGAGCTCGGGGGCCGTCGACTCGGTGGGCTCGTTCGACATCGGGAAGTTCTCCAGCGGCTCGCGCGTCAGCTCGACGAGCACCGGCGCGAGCATCGCGACCGGCACGACGTGGTCGACCGCGACGTGGTCGAGGACGCTCTGGGGCATCGCGGGGTAGAGCGCGTCGTCGGGCGACTGCACCACCGAGCGGCCGCCGCGCGCGTGGAGCGCGATCATGCCGGCGGTGCCGTCGTCGAGCGAGCCCGATACCACCACCCCGACCGCGCGCGGCCCGGCCCAGCGCGCCGCCGTGCGGAAGAGCGGGTCGATCGCGGGGCGCGAGCCGTTCTCGCGCGGGCCGCGCGTGAGGCGCACCCGGTCGCGCTCGACCAGCAGGTGGTGGTCGGGCGGGGCGACGAGCACCTGGCCGGGCGTGAGGGCGTCGCCGTCGCGGGCGTGCTGCATTGGCAGGCGGCTGCGGCGCTGGAGGATCTGCGGCAGCAGGCTGCGCGACTTCGGCGGAACGTGGACGACGACGAGCACCGCCGCGGCCAGGTCGGCGGGCAGGTCGGCGACCAGTGCGATCAGCACCTCCAGCGCCCCGGCCGAGCCCCCGATCACGATCAGATTTCGATTCACGTCACTGCTCCTTCGATCGCCGCGGGGCGCCGACGCCGCGCTCCGCTGGAGTCACATCCTGGGCACTCCGCGGACGGCACTGCGGGCTCCGAAGCCCTCTGTCGGGCCCGCCCCCGTCCTTGTCACGGGGCACCATGGTTTAGTCACGTCTTGTGGTGGGATTGTCCATCCCGCCGCGAGATACGCTTTCAGGGAGGGGTTGCAGACTCCCGCGACACTCAGGTGCACACTAAGCCCCAGAGGTGGAGGAACGATGAAACGGACACGCCATGAGGCCCGGGTGCTCGTGCTCGACGACGAGCCCGAGGCCTGCACCATCTTCGACATGATCCTTCGGGGGGCGGGCTTCACCGTCGAGACCACGACCGCGCCCGAGCGCGCGCTGTCGTGCATCGAGCGCTTCGAGCCCGACGTCCTCCTGACCGACGTGCACCTGGGCTCGTCGAGCGGCTACGAGGTGATGGAGCGCGTGCACGCGATGCTCCCGGCGCTGCCGGTGGTCTTCGTGACGGGGCAGGCGAACGTGAACGACGCCGTGCGCGCGCTGCGGGCCGGGGCCGACCACTACCTCGTGAAGCCCGTGAGCGGGGTCGAGCTCGTCGACGTGGTCGACCGCACGCTGGCGCGCCGCAACCCGCGCGGTCCCGACGGGGCGTGGGTCGACGACGACGCGTCCGCGCTGGTCGGCGACAGCGCGCCGATGCGGGCGCTGCGCGCGGCCGTCGCGCGGGTGGCCCCGCGGCTGAGCACGGTGCTCGTCCGCGGCGAGACGGGCTCCGGGAAGGAGCGCGTCGCGGAGGCGATCCACGCCGCGTCGCGGCGGGCCCACGGGCCCTTCGTGCGGGTGCACTGCGCGGCGCTGCCCGAGGCGCTGCTCGAGAGCGAGCTCTTCGGCCACGAGCGCGGGGCCTTCACCGGGGCGCACGCGCGGCGCGCGGGGCGCTTCGAGCAGGCCCACCACGGCACGCTGCTGCTCGACGAGATCGGCGAGATCTCGCCGCTGATGCAGGTGAAGCTCCTGCGGGTGCTGCAGGAGCACGCCTTCGAGCGGGTGGGCAGCAGCGAGACGCTGCGCGCCGACGTGCGGGTGATCGCGGCGACGCACCGCGACCTCTGGGCGATGGTGCACGCCGGCACCTTCCGGGAGGACCTCTACTACCGGCTCAACGTGCTGGAGGTGGAGGTGCCGCCGCTGCGCGAGCGCCGCGACGACCTGGCGGCGCTGGTCGAGCGCACGCTGCGCCGGCTCTCGGCGCCCGACGCCCCGCCGCGGGTGACGCCCGAGGCCATGCGGCGGCTGGGCGAGCACCGCTGGCCGGGCAACGTGCGCGAGCTGGAGAACGTGCTCGAGCGCGCCCTGGTCGACAGCGACGGCGGCGACATCGCCGCCGGGCACATCGCGCCGCAGCGGTCGCCGCGCGCGTCGGCGACGTCGTCGTCGCCGGTGGTGCCGGGGGCGACCTTCGCCGAGATCGAGCAGCACGCCATCGAGGCGACGCTCGCGGCCTGCGGCGGCAACATCACCCGGGCCGCCGAGGTGCTGGGGCTGAGCCCGCGCACGATCCACTACCGGGTGCGCGAGTACCGCGGCGAGCCCGGCCGCCGTCAGGGCGGCCGCGGCCACGACTGAGCCCGCGGTCGCGCACCGCCGCCACAGCTGCGACAGCCCTGCGATGCGCGGTGCGACCGCGGTTACAGCCCGATTGCGCGGCCCCGAGAGGAACGCCGGTTGCACCACGCGGCTCCCACCGCTCGACGCAACCGAGCGCTGCACCAGGGAGCCGCGCATGCCAACACGATCATCCGCTCTTCAGACCAACGGCCATCCGCGCGACGGTGCGCACCTGCTCGGGCAGGGCCTCGGGCTCTTCAGCCTGGGCCTCGGCTTCGTCGAGGTCGGCGCCCCGGGCGCGCTCGCCAAGACCATCGGGCTGCGCGACGACGCCCGCACGCGGCGCGCCCTGCAGGCCTTCGGCGCCCGCGAGATCGCCGCCGGCGCCG
>JAQBQI010000643.1 GCA_028287085.1 Myxococcaceae bacterium | reverse complement strand
GAGGGCGCCATCACCGCGCGCCTCTCCCCCGACGGCCGCCGCGTGCTGGGCGTCGGCGGCGACGGCGCCGTCGCGGTCTACGCGACCGCCGATGGTGCCCCCCTCGCGCGACTCAGCCTCGCGTCGGGCGAACCCTCGCAGGCCGCCGACTGGTCGCCCGACGGCGCGCACTTCGCGGTCGGCGACCGCGGCGGAACCCTCGGCCTCTGGCTCGCCTCGCCCCCGTGGACGGCCGCGCTCCGCCCCGCCGCGCACGCCGGGAAGATCCGCGACCTGCGCTTCTCGCCCGACGGACGCCGCCTCGCGACGACCGGCGACGACGGCCGCGTGCTCGTCTGGGACGCCGCCACCATGGCCGCGCCCACGGTGCTCGCGGGTCATACGGGCCACGTGAACAGCCTCGCGTGGGCGTCGTCCGACGCGCTCGTCAGCGGCGGCGACGACGGCGCGGTCATCGTCTGGGACGTCACGACGGCGCGGCCGCTGCGCACGCTCGCGGGCGGCGCCGAGGTCTACCGCGTCGCCGTCGACCCCACCGGGACCCTCGTCGCCGCCGCGGTCGTCGACCCCGCGGTGCCCGTCTGGAAGCTCCACACCGGCGAGCGCGTCGCCTCGCTCGGGGGCCACCACGGCAGCGCCAACGACGCGGTCTTCGCGGGCGCGCGGCTGGTCACCGCCGACGAGGCCGGCGTGCTGCGCACCTGGGACGCCGCGCGGGGCGAGCTCGACCTCACCCTGCCCCCCGACGGAACGATCTTCAGCGTGACCGCGGTCGACGACCGGCTCGTGCTGGCGGGCGAGGCGGCGACGATACGCACGGCGTCGACGGCCCCGTCGCGCTTGCTCCTCCGCCTGATCGGCCACCGCGCGAGGGTGCGCGGCGTCGCCTTCGACCCCACGGGCACGGTGCTCTACACCGCCTCCAACGACGGCACCGCGCGGGCGTGGGACCTAGCCACCGGCGCCGCGCGCTTCGCCGTCGGGGCCGCCACCCCCCAGCCCGAAGCCCCGGCCGCGCCGGGCACGACCATCCCGCCGCCCAACGAGCACGGGCTGCGCGCGGTCGCGCCCTCCCCCGACGGTCGCACCCTCGCCACCGCCGCCGAGGACGGCACCGTCGCCCTCTGGAGCGCCGCGACCGGCGCGGCCCTCGGCACCCTCGACGGCCACCGCGGGCGCGTGCGCGACGTGGCCTTCTCCCGCGACGGCGCGACGGCGCTCACCCACGGCTTCGACGGCACCGCGCGCCTCTGGGACCTCGCCTCCCGCCGCGAGCGCGCCCGCCTCACCGTCGGCGCGCCCGTCCTCGCGGCGCGCCTCCACGAGCCCTCGCGCCGCATCACCGTGCTGGCCGAGGACGGCGTCGTCTCCGTGTGGGACGCCGCGACCGGCGCGCGCCTCGACGACGGCTCGCTCCCGTCCAGCCGCCTCCCCGATCTCCCCGTCACGCCGCGCGGCGATGTGGTCGGCGCGCAGCCCATCGGGGTCTTCCTCGTCGACCCGGCGACCGGCCGCGTCGCGCGCGAGTTCGCCGTGTCGATGGTCGCGAGCGCCGACGTCTCCGCCGACGGCGCGACCCTCGCGCTCGGCGCGGCGGGCGGCGACGTGTCCATCGTCGACCTCGCGTCGGGGGCCGTCACCCACGCGTGGCACGCCCTCGACGGCGTCGTCGCGGTGCTGCGCCTCCGCCCCGACGGGCGGCTCGTGGCCACCGTCGGCATGGACGGCGTCGCCCGCGTCTGGGAGGTCGCCTCGGGCCGCCTGCTCGCCGCCGCGCCGCCCTTCCCCGACGTCCCGACGGGGCTGCGCTGGAGCCCCGACGGCCGACGCCTCGTCGTCTCCGGCATGGCCATCCAGGCGTGGATCTGGTCCGTCGCTCCCTCCGAGGGCGACGCCTCCGCGGTCACGCGACGCGCCCGCTGCGTCACGCCGTGGCGCCTCGACGGCACCGCCGTCTCGCCCTCGACGCCCGACCCCGCGGCCTGCGCCACGCGCTGACTACGGCGTGTTCACCGGATCGGGCGCGCCGTAGAGCGGCAGCGGCGGCGGCTCCGGCGTGCGCAGCACCGCGTGGGCGCGCAGCCCCGCGAGGTCGCCCACCACGACGTCGTGCTCGTCGGCGAAGACGCTCTCGCGGCCGTACACCGTGTACACCCGCAGCACCCGGCCATACTCGGCCACGTATTGATCGGGCTCGCGACGCAGGGTCACCTGCCGCACCACCTCGAGGGCCTCGCGCATGTCGAGCGCCACCTCGCGCACGCGCCCCCCCACGGGCAGGTGCGCGCGCTGGATCCACGCCGTGACGAGGCCGCGCCCCGGGCCGAGCACGACGGTGGGCCGGTCGCCGCGGAGCTGCTCGTAGCTGCGCTGCCCGCCGTGCAGCCGGGTGATGGTGATGGTCGGCGTGCGGAACTCGTAGCGGCGGATGTCGGCGCCGCCGTCGGGCCCGCGGGCCCCCGGGACGGTCATGCGCTTCCACGCGCGCAGCGGGAGCCACGACGCGTCGTAGACGACCTCGACGTCGGCGACGCCGAGGGGCCACTCCTGGCGCACGGTGACGGTGTGGAGGCAGTCGCGGCGGCGGAGGGTGAAGCGCTCGTTGACGAGGTGCTCGACGGAGAACTCGCCCGAGCGGAGGTGCCCCTCGGCGATGACCTCACCGACGGGCAGCGATGCCTCGCCGCACGCGGGGTACGGCAACTGCGGAACCGAGCTGACGGGGATGTGTTTGCGGCGGCACGCCCCGGCGGACAGGGCGGCGAGGAGGGCGACGAGCGCGGCGTCGCCCCGGGACAATCAGTGGTGCTCCGAGGCGCCGTGGGGGTTCTGGACGCCCTCCACGTGCTGGGTCGCCTCGGGGGCGCTCGCCGGACCGGCGGGCACCTGGAGGCCGCCCGGAGCGACGACGCCGGTGGTGTCGAGCCGGCGCGCACCGTTGACGGAGTCGACCTCGTGCCGGGTCGAGAGGTCGTCGTTGGAGAGCCCGATGAAGATCCCCAGGAAGACGAAGGCGCCGATGAAGATGATCGCGTGGATCGACTTGTCGCCCTTCAGGTGCATGAAGAAGGTGGCGACGAGCGAGGCCTTGATGGTCGCCACGAGGATCGCGACGAAGGTGTTGGCCGAGCCGAGGTCGACGTACGAAACCGCGACGGTGATCACGGTGAGCACGATCAGCGCGGCGAAGATGGCGATCATGAAGAGGGGCGAGTTGACGTGCGCGTGCACCTCGCCGTCTTCGTGGCCCTCCACCTGCGGGGGGGTGGCGTGGTCGGAGGTGTGATCGGAGTGCGCGGTGCTCATCAGCCCACCAGGTAGAGCAGAGGGAAGAGGTAGATCCACACGAGGTCGACGAGGTGCCAGTAGAGCGCGCCGATCTCGATGGGGGTGAAGTACTGCTTGGAGATCTTGCCGTTGAGGTTGCGGCGCAGCGCCCAGGTGAGCACGCCCATGCCGATGAGGACGTGCACGCCGTGCAGGCCCGTCATCATGAAGTAGAGCGCGAAGAACATGTGCGCGCGGTACGGCAGCACGTGGCCGTGGTGGGCGTGCTGCGCGAGGTGCGCGGTGAAGTAGTGACCGGGCAGAAGTCCGTCGTGGAACTTGTGCTGGTACTCGAAGAACTTCACGACGAGGAAGATGCACGCGCAGAGCAGCGTGATGATCAGCCACCGGGTGGTGCCCTTGCGGTCGCCGACCTGCGACTGCCGCACGGCGAGCGCCGCCGTGAGCGAGCTGAAGAGCAGGACGACGGTGTTGACCGCGCCCATGATCTTGTCGAGCCGCTCGTGCGCCTGGTGGAACATCTCCTGTTCCTGGCCGCGGAAGAGGCCGTAGGCGACGAAGAGGCCGCCGAACATCAAGATCTCCGTGGCGATGAAGATCCACATCCCCAGCTTGGCGGAGTCGAACTGATGCGCGGGCGTGTCGAAGTGGTGCGCGAGGAAGGGGTACTTGCTCCCGTGCCCGTGCCCGCCTGCGGCGTGGGTTTCCTCGGTGGTGGTGGCGCTGCTCATCGCTTGGGGTCTCTCTACGAGTGATCGGTGGCGGAGTTCGGGGGGCGGCCGACGCTCACGACTCGGTCTTCTTGAAGTCCTCGGGGAAGCCGTCGAACAGCTCCTCCTCGGTGGCCTCGTGATAGTCGTACGGGCCGCGGGTGATCACGGGGGTCTCCGCGAAGTTCGAATAGATGGGGGGCGACGAGGTGTTCCACTCGAAGCCGGCCGAGCCCCACGGGTTCGGCGGCGACTTCGCGCCCTTCAGCAGCGACTGGATGAGCACGCCCGCGAGGATGAAGAAGCCCACCGCGAGCACCCACGACCCGTAGGTCGAGAACGCGTGGTACGGGCGGAACTCGGGGACGTAGTCGTAGTAGCGCCGGGGCATGCCGCGCGAGCCCATGATGAACTGGGCGATGAACACGGCGTTGAAGCCGACGAAGATGAAGCCCCAGGAGACCTTCGCGGCGGGCTCGTTGTAGAGCTTGCCGGTGATCTTGGGCCACCAGTAGAGCAGGCCGCCGAGGAAGCCCATCACGGTGCCGCCCATCATCACGTAGTGGAAGTGGGCGACCACGAAGTACGTGTCGTGGAGGTGGATGTCGACCGAGAGGGTGCCGAGGAAGAGCCCGGTGAGCCCGCCGATGGTGAAGAGCACCAGGAACGACAGGGCGTAGAGCATCGGCGTCGTGAGCCAGATGGAGCCCTTGTAGAGCGTGGCGGTCCAGTTGAAGACCTTCACGCCCGAGGGGATGGCCACGAGCATGGTCAGCCCCGAGAACACCATGGTCGAGAACTCCGACTGCCCGCTGGTGAACATGTGGTGTCCCCAGACGAGGAAGCCGAGCAGCGCGAGGCCGAGCGAGCTCATCGCGATGGCGAAGTAGCCGAAGACGGCGCGGCGGGAGAAGGTCGCGAAGAGCTCGCTGACGATCGCCATGCCGGGCACGATCATGATGTAGACGGCGGGGTGCGAGTAGAACCAGAAGAAGTGCTGGAAGAGCACCGGGTCGCCGCCGAGCGAGGCGTCGAAGATGCCGAGGCCGAGCACCTTCTCCATCGCGAGCAGCGCCAGCGTGATGGCCAGCACCGGGGTCGCGAGCACCTGGATCACCGAGGTCGCGTACATGCCCCAGACGAAGAGGGGCAGGCGGCGCCAGTGCATGCCGGGGGCGCGCAGCTTGTGGATCGTGACGATGAAGTTGAGGCCCGTGAGGATGCTCGAGAAGCCGAGGATGAAGACCCCGAGGGTCATCGACACGACGCTCGACGAGCTGGTGGTGGAGTACGGGGTGTAGAAGGTCCACCCGGTGTCGACCGCGCCCGACACGATGCTGAAGAGGCAGAAGATCGCCCCGATGACGTAGATGTAGAAGCTCATGAGATTGAGCCTCGGGAACGCCACGTCCTTCGCGCCGAGCATGATCGGGAGGATGAAGTTCCCCATCGCCGCCGGGATGCTCGGGATGATGAAGAGGAACACCATGATCGCGCCGTGCAGCGTGAACACCCGGTTGTAGGTGGCCGCGCCCATGATGGTGCGCCCCGGGGTGAGCAGCTCGAGCCGGATGAGCAGCGCGAACATGCCGCCCATGAAGAACGCCAGCGTCACGGAGATCAGGTACATCACCCCGATCCGCTTGTGGTCGAGCGTGGTGAGCCACGACCACACGCCCTTGCTGGCGATGAGGTAGTTGGCGTTCGGGTCGGGCTCGTCGTGGTGGTGCGACGGGGCGATTTCAGCTTCGGTTGCCATATTCGGGTTTCCTCGAAACTCCCTTCGGGACTTCGTGGCTCAGCGCAGACTTCGGATGTACGCGATCAGCGCGTCGAGCTGCCGATCGGTCAGCGAGCCCTGGTACGAGGGCATCACCGGATTGAAGCCCTGCACCACCTGTGCGTTGGGCTCGAGGATCGAGCGGCGGACGTAGTTCTCGTCGACGGGGACGTGCGAGCCGTCGGCCAGCGCGACGTCGTGACCGAAGATGTGCTGCCAGGTCGGGCCGGTCATGGCCGAGCCGTTGACCGAGTGGCAGGTGTTGCAGTTCTGGGCGGTGTAGAGCTGCTCGCCCCACTCGGCCGGCGTGAACTCCGTGCCGTTCGCGTGGGTGGGCGCGCGGAGAATCCCCACGAGGAACTCCTGCCACTGCGACTGCGGGATGATGTGCACCGGGCCGCCCATCGAGAAGTGACCCGTCTCGCGGGCGACGCCGTCGGCGCCGATCACCGGAGCGTCGGCCGCGCCGCAGTACTCCGCGCAGTAGAAGCGCGTGTCGCCCGTGTGCGTCGCCTGGAACCAGAGCGTCGAGTACATGCCCGGGACGGCGTCGCGCTTCACCCGGAAGGCCGGGATGAACATCGCGTGCAGCACGTCCTCGGACGAGATCACGAAGCGCACCGGGCGGTTGATCGGGATGGTGACCGAGTTCGCCGTGTGACCCCCATTGGGGTACTCGAAGTCCCACGACCACTTGCGGGCGCGGACGCGAATGTCCATCGCGTCGGGCGGCGGGCTCGTGAGGCTCACGTAGCCGGCGAAGCCCCAGTGGAAGAGCAGCACCAGCAGGATCACCGGCGCGACCGTCCAGGCCAGCTCCATCACGAGGTTGTGGCCCGTGGGCTCGGCCTTCACGCCGGGCCTCCGGCGGTACTTCACCACGAAGAAGATGGCGGTCCCGATGATCCCCACGAAGAGGGCCACGCTCATCCAGTAGATGAAATAGAACAGCCAGTCGTACCCCGGGCCGAAGGTCGACCACTGGGCGGGGAGCTGCTTCATCAAGTCGGTGCTGTTCATCGCAGAAGCCTTCTCAGGTCTGTTCGTGCTGTCGGTGGAAAACCATCTCAGGCCGCGGCGCTGGTCGGCGCCGCGGGGGGCTGCGCGCCGGGGGGCCGCTTGCGCCGCTCCCGCTGCCACAACACCGTGAGAAACGAGCCCAGTGCCAGCAGCGTGACGACGCCGCCGAGGCGCATCACCCGCATCGCCCAGAGCACGTAGCCCTGGCCCTGCGGGTCGTAGTGATAACAATACAGGATGAGCCGCTCGACGGTGCTGATCGAGCGCCCCTGGGAGGCCTCGAGCAGCCCGACGCGCACGTCCGTGGGCCGATATTGAATGCCGTAAAGGTACCGCGCGATCTTGCCGTCGGGCGTCAGTAGCATCGTCACCGCGGGGTGCGCGTACTGGTCCTGGGCGCGGTCATATCGGTATTGAAAACCCACCGCGTCGGCCACCCGGCGAATCTGCGACTCCGAGCCCGTCAGGAAGTGCCAGCCGGCCGCGGCCGACGGGCGGTTGTACTGCGCGAGCACCCTGCCCCGCCGCTCGTTGGCGACCGCCGGGGTCTCGCGCGGGTCGATGCTGATGGTGACCGCGACGTACTCCTCGCCGACGCTCCACGGGGTCTCCTGGAGGGCCCGCACCACGGCGTTGAGCACCATGTTGCAGAGCATCGCGCAGCGCGAGTAGGCGAGGTTGAGCACCACCGGGCGGCGCCCGTCGAAGTACTGCGAGAGCCGAACGGGGTGGCCCGCTTCGTCCATGAAGCTCGTGTCGCCGGGCACCTGGCTGTTGAGGTGCTCGATGACGCCGATGTTCTGCATCTCCCGCGGCAGGACGTTGACCTGCGCGTTGGCCGCCCGCGACGACATCGCGAGCGAGGCGCATAGGGCGATCATCGATGGGGAGAGGCGCGGGCTCATGCGACGCTCAGTGCGCTCCCGGGGCGGGCGCGACGGCGGGGTGCGCGGGCA
>JAQBQI010000636.1 GCA_028287085.1 Myxococcaceae bacterium | reverse complement strand
GGCCCAGGCGTCCCAGACCTCCTCGGGCACTTCGACCGTGCCGCGCGGGCCGCCGACGGTGATCGCGCGGTCGCCCGCGAAGGCGATGACGTCGGCGAGCAGGTCGCCGTCCTCGTCGAGGGCCTCGCGGGTGATCGACACGTAGGGGGTGATCGCGTCGCTGGTCGGGTCGATCGAGCGCACGCGGGGAAACTCGAAGGCCTGCGCCGCGGTGAGGTCGCGGATGCGCGGCGCGGGGGTGCCGTCACGCCATCGCCAGCCGGCGGGCCGGCGGACGGGCAGACCGCCCATCGCGCTGAGGGGAGCTGCCAGGCCGACGATGGATCAGGACTCCGGGTCGGTGACTGCGCCCGGTTGCACCGCCGAGACGCCGCCGCGGACCTGCGGCTGTGGCCGCACCATGCCGATGCCACCAGGCGGGCGGACGTGCGGCTGCGGGTGAGGCTGGCGCGGGCGGGGCGGGGTCGGCGGGGGCGGCGGGGTCGGGTCGACGCTGGAGATGCCGCCGTCGACGTCGACGCGCGGGTCGTGCTGGGGCGGCGGGGTGAGCTGGATCGGCGTGGGCGTGCCGGCCGTCTCGATGGGCGGTTCGGTGTTGACGACGGGCGCCTCGCCGGCGCTGTGGATGCGCGTCTCGTCGGGCTCGGCGAGCAGCCCGAGGCCGATGGCGACCTCGCGCGCCGCGCGGCCGTGCTGGGCGCCGTCGAGCGCGCGGCCCGCCTGCTCGCCGTGCGCGGTGAGGCGCTGGAGGCGCCCGGCGGTCTCCGCGGGCGTGTCGCAGCCCTCGACGGCGACGCCGCTCGCGAGGAGGGCGGCGAGGCTGGGGAGCGCGTTGCTCTGGGCGGCGGTGCGGGGTCGACGGACACTCATGGCGGCACCCTCTGTCTGGCGAGACACGGCGGACCGCCGCGATCTTGGCCCACCGGGGGACGCGCTGGCAATCGCCCGGGCGCGCGCACGGTCAACGGTACATGCGGTCGATGCGAGCCTCGGGGTCGCCGCGGTCGAGCAGCAGCAGGGTCGCGTAGAAGGCCCACTCGAAGGGCTTCATGGCCACGAAGACCGCGTCGGCCATCC
The DNA here is from genome assembly GCA_028287085.1 of Myxococcaceae bacterium. Taxonomy (GTDB): domain Bacteria; phylum Myxococcota_A; class Polyangia; order Polyangiales; genus SCUS01. The sequence continues at coordinate 7,675 of JAQBQI010000636.1, read as the reverse complement.
AGGTGCGGGTGATGTAGCGGCTCACGGGCAGGCCCACCCGGTCGTAGCTGGCGCGCGCGAGGCGCCCGAAGCGCGGCCAGCGGGTGTGCAGCAGGTCTTCGAAGGCGTTGGCCACCGCGAGCTGGCGGTTGACCAGGATGGGGTGACCGTTGCGCCGGCCGACGCGCTCGGGGCGAACGAGGGAGGGGGTTCCGCGCGCGGCCACGGTGCAGAGGTAGTGGCAGTCGGCGACCGTCACGTGGGTGATGGAGACCGCCGACAGCGCGTGCCCGCAGGTCTCGGTGAAGACCGCGAGCGCGGCGCCGCGCTGGTGGTGCACCGCCGCCATCACCACGGCGTAGACGCCGAGCACCGCCGGCGCCGTGACGAGCGCAGCCGCCAGCGTGGGCCGATGCACCCGCGCGTCGTCGGTGACCGGGACCTCCACCGTCGCCGCGCGGTACACCCCGTCGACCGTCGCGGGGGTGGTCGCGAGCGACTCCGCCCCGCGGCGCCGCAGGCGCGCGACGAGCTCGCGGAGGTACATCGCGACGCTCGCGAAAGGCGCGATTACCGGCAGCGCCACCGGGAAGATCACCAGCCCCCAGAGCAGGTCGGCGAGCTGCGCCGCGAGCGCGAGCTGTAGCGCCACGCCGACGACGAGCAGCGCGTGCACCGCGAGCTCGGCGCCCGGCGGGAGCTTCGCCGGGCGCCGCCGCGACACCGCGAAGGCCAGCGCGGTGACGGCGTGCAGCACCACCAGCCCCACTACCCCGCGCGCGCCCAGCACCCGGAACATCGCCGGCCCCGGGTCGCAGTTCGTGGTGCGGCAGCTCGCGTTGAGCATCCCGTAGTTGAGCGCGAGCCCCCAGGCCGGCAGCAGCGCCAGCACGAGCACCTCGGCCGCGATGCGGTACCCGCCGCCGCCCTCGTCGCGCACCCGCTGGTAGACCTTGATCGTCGCGACCACCCACGCCGTGAAGACCGCGAGCGCGACGAGGGTCGAGAACACCGTCACGAAGCCGCTGCCCAGCCAGCGCGTCATCACGGTCAGCGACGCGGCCAGCCCGACCGCTACGGGCGAGCCGTAGCCCGCGGTCACCAGCAGCGCGACGCCCAGGTCGCCCGCCCACTTCCACGACCGTCGCTCGCTCATGCCGCGAGCCTACGCCTCTCCCACCCGCCCGTTGACCCGCGAGGGGCGAGCGGTCAGGGCAGCAGCCCCAGCGGTCGCCGCGGGTCGACCTCCGGCGCCGCCTCGGGGCCCGCCGTGAGCGGCGTCGCCACCCCGTAGTTGCGGTCGATCTGGTTGCGCAGGCGCTGCTCGGCCCGGTACCACCCGCGGCGGGTCGCGTCGTCGGCGCAGGTCGCGAGCTCGGCGCTCCCCGCGGGCGCGCCCCACCGCAGCTCGACGCATTGGTACGGATCGAAGGACAGCGCGAAGAGCCGGTCGAGCACCGTCTCCAGGGAGAGCGTCACGGTCGCGCCCGCGCTGTTGACGTAGCGGGTCACGCAGCCGGGCCGCGCGACCTCCTCGCGCCACGCCGCGCGCAGCCGCTCGCCGAGCCCCACCTCGCCCACCCTGGCCGCGACCTCGTCGTGGATCTCCCGCACCGCGGCCTTCAAGCGCGCGTCGCGCGAGGGCGTCGACCAGGTCTCCCAGTCGCCGGTGGTGCCGTAGATGTTCCAGGGGAGCGCGGCGGGGTGGGGCTGGCGGTGCACGCCCGCGGCGATCGCGGCGTCGACGGCCTCGGCGCGGTCGGCCACGTCGCGGCAGAGCGAGGCCACCTCCTCGCGCAGGTCGCGCACCGGGTCGACCACGGCGTCGGGCGCCGCCAGCCGCTGGCGCACCCACTGATGGTACGTGACCCGAACCATCTGCTGCGCCGCCCCACCATCGGCCGTCGGGGGCGGTTGCCAGCAGGGCGGGTTCCACTGCGAGTCGCCGTCGAAGGTGGCGATCTCGGGGTTGGCGAGGCGGGTGAGGTGGGCGCCGTCCCAGCGCAGCGGGCGGAAGGCCTGGAAGCCGCCGCCGAGGCTGCGCGTGCCGATGGCGAAGGCCTCGCCGAAGCGCTTGTACGTCAGCGAACCATCGGGGTGCCCGTCGATGAGATAGACCGACCCGTCGGGGCGCACCTCGATGACCACCAGCACGTGGCCGTTGGGGTCGTAGTAGGCCGCGCCGGGGCGCACGCCCTCGCGGTCGATGCGCGGCGGATAGAGGTCGCCGCCCGGGACCTCGGGCGCGACGCGGTACATCCCCGAGTGCACGTCGTCGACCATCGCGCTCATCACCGCGCGGGGGGTGCGAAAGTCCGTCCACGCGCGCCAGCGGTTGGGCCGTACGCGCAGCATGTAACGCGGGTCGGCGCCTTGGCCGGCCACGTGCGAGACGTAGCCGAAGGGCAGGCGGCGCTTGAAGGCGAAGTAGGCCCGCAGGATGTACGGCAGGTCGGCGCAGTCGACGGTGAGGGCGAGCGAGCGGTCGGAGGCCGCGTCGAAGAGGGTGTTGGCGGCGGGGTCGCGCAGGCAGCGGTCGAGGCGGCGGCAGCGGCGCTCGGCGATGGCCGCCCCGAGGCGCGCGATGAAGGCCGCGTACTCGGACTCCATCGCGGCGTTCCACTCGTTGACGGCGGGCCAGGCCTCGCGCAGCGGCAGGTCGAGCGTCGAGCGCCCCGGCGCGCTCGGCGGCGGCACGTCGTCCGGCGGGGGCGCCTCGATGAGGTCCTCGACGGCGACCGCGTCGGGCGCTGCTTCGACGGCGGGCGCGTCGGCGTAGAGCTCGCCGAGGTAGCGGTCGTCGACCGCCTGCGGGCGGCGGCAGGCGCCCAGCAGCCCCAGGGTGAGCACGGCCCACGCCTTCACTTGCCTGGAGGCGCTGTCTGATTTAGTGAAGCCCGGTGGAGATCGATCGCTCACGGTGGACGCATCTGAAGGCGCTGGAGGCGGAGAGCATCCACATCATTCGCGAGGTGGCGGCGGAGTTCGCCAACCCGGTGATGTTGTACTCGATCGGCAAGGACTCGGCGGTGATGCTACGGCTCGCGCTGAAGGCCTTCCACCCGGCGCCCCTGCCCTTCCCGCTCTTGCACGTCGACACGACGTGGAAGTTCCGGGCGATGATCGAGTTTCGCGACCGCTTCACCAAGGAGCTGGGGCTCGACCTGCGGGTGCACACCAACCCCGACGGCCTGGCGCAGAACATCAACCCCTTCGACCACGGCAGCTCGAAGTACACGACCATCATGAAGACCCACGCGCTGTTGCAGGCGCTGGAGGCCGGCGGCTTCGACGCGGCCTTCGGCGGCGCGCGGCGCGACGAGGAGAAGTCGCGCGCCAAGGAGCGCGTGTACTCCTTCCGCGACGGCCACGGGCAGTGGGACCCGAAGAGCCAGCGCCCCGAGCTCTGGAACCTCTACAACGGCCGCGTGCGCCGCGGCGAGAGCATCCGGGCCTTCCCCCTCTCCAACTGGACCGAGCTCGACGTCTGGCAATACATCTACCTGGAGGGCATCCCGATCGTGCCGCTGTACTTCGCGGCCGAGCGGCCGGTGGTCGAGCGCGACGGGGCCCTCATCATGGTCGACGACGCGCGCATGCGGCTGCGCCCCGGCGAGGTGCCGACGATGCGCAGCGTGCGCTTCCGTACGCTGGGCTGCTACCCGTTGAGCGGGGCGGTCGAGTCGACGGCCACGACGCTCCCGGAGATCATTCAGGAGATGCTGCTGGCGCGCAGCTCCGAGCGGCAGGGGAGGCTCATCGATCACGATGAAGACGCCTCCATGGAACTGAAGAAGCGCGAAGGCTACTTCTGACATGAGCGAAGAGGGAGAGATCGCGCGCGACGTCGAGGGGTGGCTCGCGCGGCACGAGCGCAAGCAGCTCTTGCGGCTGGTGACGGTGGGCTCGGTCGACGACGGCAAGAGCACGCTCATCGGGCGGCTCCTGCACGACGCCAACGGCGTCTACGACGACCAGCTCGCGTCGGTGAAGCGGGCGAGCGCGAAGGGCGCCATCCACGACGGCCTGGAGGAGGGCGAGGAGATCGACTTCTCGCTCTTCACCGACGGGCTGAAGGCCGAGCGCGAGCAGGGCATCACCATCGACGTCGCGTACCGCTATTTCACGACGGCGCAGCGCAAGTACATCCTCGCCGACACGCCCGGCCACGTGCAGTACACGCGCAACATGGCGACCGGGGCGAGCACCGCCGACGTGGCGCTCATCCTGCTCGACGCGCGCCTCGGGGTGCTGCCGCAGAGCCGCCGGCACGCGCACATCGCGGCGCTGCTGGGCATCCCCAACCTGCTCGTGTGCGTCAACAAGATGGACCTCGTGCGCTTCGACGCCGTGGTCTTCGCGGCGCTGCGCGACGAGTTCGCGGCCTTCGCGGGCCGCCTCGGGTTTCGCGACGTGAGCACGCTGCCGGTGAGCGCGCGGCGCGGCGACAACGTCGTCACCCGCTCGCTCAAGACCCCCTGGTACGACGGCCCGACGCTGCTGGAGTACCTGGAGCGGGTGCCGGTGGGCGCGGGCGTCGACCTCGCGCCGATGCGCTTCCCGGTGCAGCTCGTGCTGCGGCCGCACCTCGACTACCGCGGCTTCGCGGGGCAGGTCGCGGCGGGCGTGCTGCGCCCCGGCGACCGCGTGCGGGTGCTGCCCTCGCGGCGCGAGACGACGGTGAAGGCGATCGACACCTACGCGGGTGAGATCGCCGCGGCGCACGCGCCGATGAGCGTGACGGTGCGTCTCGCCGACGAGGTCGACGTGTCGCGCGGCGACATGCTGGTTCCGCTCGACGCCGAGCCGAGGGTGACCGACCGCGCCGTGGCCGACCTCGTGTGGATGACCGAGCGCCCGCTCGACGCCCGCCGCGGGTACCTGTTGAAGCACACGACGCGGGTGGTCCCGGCGCGGATCGAGCGCGTGCTGGGGCGCACCGACCTGGAGACGCTGGAGTCGGTGCCGGCCGAGGGGATGGCGCTCAACGACATCGGGCGGGTGGTGGTGGCCTGCGCGCGGCCGCTCTTCCTCGACGCCTACGCGGCCAACCGGGTGACGGGCGCGTTCATCCTCATCGACGCGCTGACCAACGACACGGTGGCGGCGGGGATGTTCCGCGACGAGCTGCCCCCGGCGCCGGAGGCCTCGGCGCGGCGGGTGGTGTCGCGGGTCGGCGCGGGCGAGCGGCGCCAGCGCCTGGGCCACGCGGGCGCGGCGCTGTGGGTGGCCGACACCGGCCCGGCGGCGCGCGTGCTGGCGGCGGAGCTCGAGCGGGCGCTCTTCGACGCGGGCGTGGTGGCCTCGCTGGTGGAGGCCGACGCGGGCCCGGCGGCGCTGCTGGCGCAGGGCCTCGCGGCGGCGGGCGTGGTGGCGGTGTGCCTCGCGCCGGGCGACGACGCCTCGGTCGACGCGGCGCTGCTGGCCGTGGGTGAAGAAGCGTTCATTCGAGTGGAGGACGTGGCGGGCGCCGTCGCGGCGCTGCGCGCGCGGGTGAGGTCACCCCGGCGGCTCGGTCGCGAGCCGCTTGGGCCAGGTGAAGCGGAAGCACGCCCCCGCCCCCACGTCGGACTCCACCCACGCGCGGCCGCCCATCGTCCCGACGGTCTTGTGCACCACCGCGAGGCCGATGCCCGAGCCCTCCACCGCGTCGCGCGACTTCAGCGTCTGGAAGATCTGCCAGATGCGCTCGTGGTAGGCCGGCGCGATGCCCGGTCCGTTGTCGGCGACCGAGAACTCCCAGAAGGCCCCGGCGTCGCGCACGCCCACCCGCACCTCCGTCGCCGGCCCCTCGGCGTGCTTCAGGGCGTTGCCGATGAGGTTCAGGAACACCTGCTGCAACGGGGCGGCGGCCGTGCGCAGCAGCGGCATCCCCGGGCCGATCGTCACGGTCGCGGTCGGCGGCGGCGCGAGCAGCTCCACCGTCTCGGCGAGCATCGCGCCCACGTCGACGTCGGTCACGTCGCAGGCCGTGCGCCCCGCCCGCGAGTAGCTGAGGATGCCCTCGATGAGGGTCTCCAGCCGGCGCACCCGGCCGCGCAGCATGCCCAGGTGCCCGCGCACCTCGTCGGTCGCGGTGGCGCCGAGGTCCTCCTCGACCCAGTCGGCGATCGAGGCGATGCCGCGCAGCGGGGCCCGGAGGTCGTGCGAGGCGGCGTAGGAGAAGGCGTCGAGGTCGGCGTTGCGGCGCTCGAGGGCGGCGATGAGCTCCTCGCGCACGGCCGACGCCTCGGCGGCGTGGGCCACCGCCGCGCGGGCCTCCCGGTACAGCAGCGAGTTGTCGACCGCGGCGGCCGTGCGCAGCGCGAACTCCTCGGCCACGTCGAGGTCGAGCGGGCCGAAGGTGCGGCCCGAGGTGTCCATCACCAGCGAGAGCGCGCCGACCACGCGGTCGCGCACCTTGAGCGGCACGATCATCGACGAGCGCACGCCGAGGGCCCGCAGCACGCGCACCTGCTCCTGGTCGATCGCGAAGGACGCCGCGAGGTCGTCGGTCATCTCGGCGATCATCTCCGCGCGCCCCGTGCGCAGCACCCGCGCCACCCCGTAGGGCGCGTCGGAGGTCAGCAGGTGCTGCCCGTGCAGCTTGCGGGCGACCGCTTCCTTCGCCGGGTCGATGTTGGCCACGGCCACGCGGCGGGCGGTGCGGCCGTCCTCGGAGACGTAGACCCCGATGCCGTCGCACATCGTCGGGACCGCGAGGCGCGACACCCGGCGCAGGGTGTCCTCGTAGTCGAGCGACGACGACACCTCGCGGCCGACCTCCAGCAGGAAGCGCTGCCGGGCCTCGGCGCGGCGCTGCTCGGTGAGGTCGCGCACGTAGCCCGCGAAGAGCGGCCCCGCGCGCCCCGGGACCACCGCCACCACCAACTCGATCGGGAACTCGGTGCCGTCGGCGCGCACCGCCGTCAGCGCGATGCGCCGGCCGATGATGAACGACGCGCCCGTCGCCACGAAGCGCGCGAGCCCGTCGCGGTGCGCCGCGCGCAGCCGCTCGGGGATGATGAGGTCGGCCATGGCGCGGCCGAGGGCGGCGGCGCGGGGGTAGCCGAAGACCCGCTCGGCCGCCGGGTTGAAGTCGCGCACGCGGCCGCGGCCGTCCATGACGATGATCGGGTCGAGCGCCGACGAGAGCACGGCCGACTGCACCGCCTCGAGGTCGTCGAGGGACAGCCGCTCGGCCGGGTCGTCGGCGCCGGGTTCCACGGCCCGATTGGTACCACCGCCGCGGGCACTACGGCGCGACGGGCAGCGCCTCGACCGGGCCCGCCGTCGCCGCGCTCCCGGCCGAGGCCGCGACCACGCAGACGATCGCGGCGACCTGCGCCCCGGTGAGGCTCTCGCGCAACACCAGCAGGCCCGCGAGGGCGGCGAGCGCGGGCTCGAGGCTCATCAGGATGCCGAAGGTGCGCGGGGGCAGCCGCCGCAGCGCGTGCATCTCGAGCGAGTAGGGCAGCGCGCTCGAGAACACCGCGACGAGCAGCGCCCGCGGCCAGAGGGCCGTCTGCAGCATCCGCGAGCCCGCGCGCAGCACCCCGACCGGGGTCACCACCATCGCCGCGACGAGCATGCCCAGCGCCGTCGCCGCGCCGCCGCGCACGGCCTCGCCGGCGCGCTTGCCCAGCACGATGTAGAGCGCCCAGCAGCCGCCCGCGGCCAGCGCCAGCGCGACGCCCAGGGGGTCGAGCCGCCCGGC
>JAQBQI010000628.1 GCA_028287085.1 Myxococcaceae bacterium | reverse complement strand
AGCCCGCGCCACCGGTGTCCGCGGCAGCTCCACCGCCCGCGGCGGCGCCGGGGCGGCCGGCGGTGCGCCGGGCGCGTGCTCCGCGCGAATCGAGCGGGCGCATCCCGATCGAGTGACGCCGGCCCGGAGGCCCCGCGGCGATTGCGCGCTGCGGTCTGGCGGTCAGTTTCTGTTGCCCCTATGGTTGCGGGCCCCCGACGAGGCGGTCACTCCATCGACCGCGCGGGTGACCTAATGCCCACCATGAACCAGGACTTCGGCGTCAATCAGGCATTCGTGGAGGAACTCTTCCTCCGCTACCAGGAGAACCCCTCCACCGTCGGCGAGCGCTGGCGGACGTATTTCGACGGGCTCCAGACCGACTCGGGCCACGTCGTCGCGACGACCCTCGACGCCGACCAGCCGTCGGCCCCGGCGCACCCCCACGGCAACGGCAACGGCAACGGCAACGGCAACGGGCACGCCTTCGCGGCCCCGAAGCCCGGGGCGATCTTCAGCCTCGCGCCCGCCGGCGTCGGCGCCGGGGTCGACGCCGAGCTCGCGCAGCGGGTCAACCAGCTCATCCACGCCTACCGACTGCGCGGTCACCTGTGGGCCTCGCTCGACCCGCTCGGCCTGGTGCAGCTGCCGGCGCGCGAGCTCAGCCCCGACCGCTTCGGCATCAGCGACGCCGAGCTCGACGCCCGCGTGCCCACCGGCGACCTCGGCGGCCTCGGCCACGACGCCACCGTGCGCGCCATCGTCGACCGCCTCGAGGAGACCTACTGCCGCAGCATCGGCGTCGAGTACATGCACATCGAGGAGCTCCACATGCGCGCGTGGCTCCGCGAGCGCATGGAGGGCAGCGCCAACCGGCTCGAGCTCGACGCCGCGCAGCAGCTCCACATCCTCGGGCGGCTCATCGACGCCGAGGTCTTCGAGCAGTTTCTCCAGACCAACTTCACGGGCTACAAGCGCTTCTCGCTCGAGGGCGGCGAGTCGCTCATCCCGCTGCTCGACCTGATGCTCGAGCGCTCGGGCGAGCTCGGCGTCGAGGAGACCGTCATCGGCATGGCCCACCGCGGCCGGCTCAACGTGCTCTGCAACATCATGCAGAAGTCGCCGAAGGACATCTTCGCGCACTTCCTCGACAAGCACCCCGAGCACAGCATGGGCAGGGGGGACGTGAAGTACCACCTCGGGTACTCGAGCGAGCGCCCCACGGCGCGGGGCTCGATGCACCTGTCGCTGGCCTTCAACCCGTCGCACCTCGAGTTCGTCAACCCGGTGGTCACCGGCCGCGTGCGCGCCAAGCAGGACCGCCGCGGCGACGCCGAGCGGCGCCGGGTGGTGCCGCTGCTCATCCACGGCGACGCGGCCTTCATCGGCCAGGGGGTCGTCGCCGAGACCCTCAACCTGATGAGCCTCAAGGGCTACGCCACCGGCGGCACGCTGCACGTCGTGGTGAACAACCAGGTGGGCTTCACCACCAACACCGACGACGCGCGCTCGACCCGCTACGCCACCGACCTCGCGAAGATGCTCGGCATCCCGATCTTCCACGTGAACGGGGAGGACCCCGAGGCCGTCGCCCACGTCGCGCGCCTCGCGGTCGAGTACCGCCAGGAGTTCGGCCGCGACGTCGTGGTCGACATGTACTGCTACCGGAAGTGGGGCCACAACGAGACCGACGAGCCGCGCTTCACGCAGCCGGTGATGTACTCGACCATCGACCGCCGCCCCTCGGTGCGCGCGGCCTACGTCGACCGGCTCATGCGCACCGACCAGGTCACGCGCGAGCAGGTCGACGGCCTCGCCGCGCAGAGCAAGCAGGCGCTCGAGGACGAGCTCACGCAGACGCGCGACTCGCTGCACCACCCGGCGCCGAGCAGCCTCGCGGGGCTCTGGAAGAAGTACCGCGGCGGCGCCGACGCGCAGGTGCCCGACGTCGACACCAAGGTCGACGCCGACCGGCTCCACTCGCTGATGAACGCGATCACCACGGTGCCCGCGGGCTTCAACATCCACCCGAAGGTGGGCGCGCTGCTCAAGGCCCGGCGCGACATGCTGGGCGGCACCTTCGACTGGGGCACCGCCGAGGCGCTCGCCTTCGCGTCGCTGCTCGACGAGGGCGTGCCGGTGCGCCTCTCGGGGCAGGACGCCGGCCGCGGCACCTTCAGCCACCGCCACGCCGTGTGGACCGACACCGTCGACGGCCGCCGCTTCGCGCCGCTCACCGCGGCGGCGAAGGGCAAGGCGCGCTTCGAGGTCTACGACTCGCCGCTCTCGGAGACCGGCGTGCTCGGCTTCGACTACGGCTACTCCCTCGACTACCCCGACGGACTCGTCATCTGGGAGGCCCAGTTCGGCGACTTCGCCAACGGGGGGCAGGTCATCATCGACCAGTTCCTGTCGTCGGGTGAGGACAAGTGGAACCGCCTGTCGGGCCTCACGCTGCTGCTCCCCCACGGCTTCGAGGGCCAGGGGCCCGAGCACTCCAGCGGGCGCGTCGAGCGCTTCCTCCAGCTCTGCGCCGAGGACAACCTCTTCGTCTGCAACCTCACCACGCCCGCGCAGGTCTTCCACGCCCTGCGCCGGCAGGTGGTGCGCCCCATCCGCAAGCCGCTCATCGTCATGACGCCGAAGAGCAACCTGCGCGTGAAGGCCTCGGTGCTCGACGACCTGACCAACGGCGCGTTCCAGCGGGTGATCCCCGACGACGCGGTCGACCCGAAGGCCGTCCGCAAGGTGCTGCTGTGCTCGGGCAAGGTGTACTGGGACCTGCACGCCGCCCGCGCCGAGCAGAAGGCGACGGACGTCGCGATCGTGCGCCTCGAGCAGCTCTACCCCCTGTCGAAGAGCGAGCTCACGGCCGCGCTCGCCCCCTACGCCGACGGCACCCCCCTCGTCTGGGTGCAGGAAGACCCCTGGAACATGGGCGGCTGGTACTTCGTCTCGGCCCGCGTGCCGGCGCTGCTGGGCGGTCGCCTGCCGCTGTCGTGCGTGGCCCGCGACGAGAGCGCCTCGCCCGCCACCGGCTCGAAGGCCAGCCACGAGCTCGAGCAGGCGGCCCTGCTGGCCGAGGCGCTGCGGTAGCCCCGCCCCGATGTCGACCCGCACTGCCATGCCGCCCGGCCGCCGCGGCAAACTCCTCGTCATCGACGACGACGCGCTCGTGCGGGTCTCGCTCGGGCACATCCTCAGCCTCGACCACGACGTGACCCTCTGCGACTCGGGCCCCGCCGCGCTCAAGCTCTTCGCCGACGGGGCGCGCTTCGACGTCGTGCTCTGCGACGTCAACATGCCCGGCATGGACGGGCCCGATCTCTACGACGCCATGGCCGCCGTCGTGCCCGATCAGGTCGCGCGCACCATCTTCCTCACGGGCGGCGCGTACACGACGCGCGCCCAGGAGTTCCTGGCGCGCATCCCCAACGAGCAGATGGAGAAGCCCTTCGAGTTCGAGGCGCTGCGCGCCGCGCTCGCGCGGGTGATGGGCTGAGGGGTCAGTCGACGGGGGGGACGAAGGCGGCGCCGGCTTCGAAGAGCCCGGCGACCGCGCCCAGCCCGATGCCGGTGAGCACCAGGAAGAACAGGATCGAGAAGACCTGCATGCGCTGCTGCGCCCGCGGCGACGCCGCGAGGCCGTGGATGAACGACGCGGTGTAGATGCCGTTGGCGAGGTGGAAGGTCGTCCCGACCACGCCGAGGATGTAGACCACCAGCGTCGGCGGGTGGTGCCGCATGTGGGCCGCGAGGTCTTCGAAGCTCTCGTGCCCGGTGGCGCTGTGCAGGGCCGGGCTGATGCGCGCGAGGTAGACGTGCGCCCCGAGGAAGCCGAGCAGCCCGAGGGCCGAGAGGCGCTGCAGGACGTACTTCGCGTTGCCGAAGAACTGGTAGCCGTTGGGCTTCGCCATCGCGAGTCGGCGCAGTCCCCACACGGTGTGGATGAGCAGCGGCGCGAAGACGACGATGCTCACCAGCGCCGAGCTCACCGGGTTGCCCGTGTAGGCGCGCCCCTCGGCGGTGACGACGGTGTCGACGACGCGCTCGGACCAGGCGCCGTCGCCGCGCCACGCGTAGAGGTTCTCCCAGAGGTGCCAGGTGACCCAGACCCCGAGTGGGGCAATGGCGAGCACCGAGCCGAGGCGAGGAAAGAGGACGCCTTGCGTCGGACCAGGCTGCGCAACCGCTTCGGACATTATCGTGCTCTCCGTCACACGCGCGTTCGGCTCGTGGGTGAGCCCGTCGCGCGGCGCGGAACAAACCACGAACCCACCGGCTCGCGCAACCCGCGAGCGGGGGTCACATGAAGAGAGGGGCGGGGACGCGGCGCGACAAGTGGAGGGCCATCGAGCGGGCGTTGGTCACGCGCTGCTCGCGGCGCTCGACCGCGCCTTCGCGCGCGACCGAGAAGGCCACCGACCAGGCCCGACCGTCCCACCGCACGGACTCCACGCCGTCGACGGACTCGCCCTCGGCGAAGAGCTGGCCGACGTCGAGGCGGTGGCCCTGCGCGTCGACGCGGGTGAAGTACACGCCCTCGCCCAGGCGGGCGGCGACCGCGAACTCGCGGCCGTTGTAGACGAGCGCCACGCTGCGCGGGTCGGTGAGGCCCTCGTGCACGATGGTCGACGCGCCGCGCGACGCGCCGTCGGCGCCGACCATCTGGAAGCGCACGCGGCCGTTCTCGGCGTCGACCCACGCGACCCCGAAGGCGTCGCCCGCGGCGACCACCGCGGGCGCCGAGAGGCCCTCCTCTTCGCTCACGATCGCGCGGAGCTGCACCGGCGCGGCCGCGGGCCGACCCTGCAGGTCGGTGCTCGCGAACCACATCCCCTCGGAGGCGTCGTGCCACGCCACGCCGAGGCGGCCGTTGGAGCGCGCGGTGGTGACGTCCTGGTGGTTGCGGTCGGAGTCGAAGGCGACGGCGTCGCCGTCGGGGTGGAGGCGGGGCAGCGCGCTCACGGGAATCTCGGCGGCGCGCGGGAGGATGGCGGGGACGGCGCCGTTGAGGGAGGGGGCGTTCTGGACGGCGCTCTCTTCGAGGGCGACGGGCAGCGGCTGCCGTGCGGGGCGTTGGGCCAGCGCCCCCTGGGCGCCCTCACCGACCGCGCGCTGAACCTGCGCGACCGAGCGTTGAACCTCGGGGCGGTCGGAGCACGCTGCCAGCGACAGCGATGCGCCCATGAGCCCGAGGCAACCGAGAGTGAGGACCGTGCGCCTGGTGCGATCGTGCATGAATCACCTCAAAAAAGAGCGGTGTGGGACGACTACGCTACCAAGCAACCTGTGGACCCTAACCTCGCATCCGCGGGCTGGCAAAGGGTGCCGTGGACGTTTGGTGGTTGGTGGTAGGGTCGGCTCCCCCTATGCAGACGGTCTCCCGCGGCCTCAGCCTCGCGGTGCTCGCCCTCGTCTCCGCGACCACCGTCGCCGCCGAGGTGCTCCTCACGCGCGCGCTCTCGGTCACCACCTGGTACGGCCTCGCCTTCGTCGTGCTGTCGCTCGCGATGCTCGGGCTCACCCGCGGCTCGCTCGACGCCGACGCCGCCTCGCGCGCCCGCGAACCCCTCGCCCCGTGGATCGCGCGGCGCCTCCTCGCGCTCGCCCTCGGCCTCGCCCTCACGGTGGCCGTCGTCGTCTCGGTGCCGCTCACCTTCTCGCTCAACCTCTCGTCGGTCGCCGCGCTGCTCGTCGTGAGCGCGGCCGCCGCCGTGCCCCTCGTCGCGGGCGGCGCCATCGTCGCGCGCCTGCTCGCCGACGCCACCGTCCCCACGCCCGTGCTCTACGCCGTCGACCTCGGCGCCGCCGCGCTCGGCGCCCTCGCGCCCCTCGTGCTGCTCGGCCCCTTCGGCGCGCCCGACGCGCTGATCCTCCTGGGCTCGCTCTGCGCCGCGGCCGCGTACGTCGTCGCGCCGCCCGGCGACCGCACCCGCGCGCGCGCCGTCGCCGTCGGGGTCGCGTCGCTGCTCGTCGCGCTCGGCTCCCGCGGCTCCGACGCCGGCCTCGTCATCCGCTACCCCAAGGGCTCCCCCCGCCCCGAGCGCGAGGTGCCCACCTTCGAGGCCTGGACCCCGCTCGCCTACGTGCGCCTCGGCCCCTTCCGGCAGGTGCCGCACTGGCACCTCTGGTCGCCCTCCCCCAATACACCGCCCGGTATGGTCGAGGCCGCCGACGCCACCCTCGACGGCGAGGCGGCCACGCCCGTCTACGCGTGGCGCACGGCCCCGCAGCTCAACATCCTCCGCTTCGACGCCACCACCTCGGCCCACGTGCTGCGGCCCACCGGCAACGCCTGCGTCATCGGCGTCGGCGGCGGCCGCGACCTCATCGCCGCCCTCGCCGTCGGCCACGAGCATGTCTACGGCGCCGAGATCAACCCGGGCATCGTCGCGATGCTCCACGCCGTGCGCGGCCGCTCGCCGACCATCGACGACCCGCGCGTCACCGTGCGCCTCGGCGACGGGCGCGCCCTCTTCGCCCGCTCGCGCATGCACTGCTCGGTGCTCCAGGCCTCGCTCGTCGACACCTGGGCCGCCACCTCCGCGGGCGCCTTCGCCCACACCGAGGCCACGCTCTACACCCGCGAGGCCTGGTCGATCTTCCTGCGCCGCGTCGCCCCCGAGGGCGTGCTCACCTTCTCGCGCTGGTACGACCCGCGCCGCGTCAGCGAGACCGCCCGCCTCGTCGCCCTCGCCGTCGCCTCGCTCCACGACCGCGGCGTCGCGCGCCCCCGCGAACACCTCGCGCTCCTCGCCGCCGGCAACGTCGCCACCATCCTCGTCAGCCCGTCGCCCTTCTCGCCCGCCGACGTCGCCGCCCTCCACGACCTCGAGACCCGCCTCCGCTTCACCCTGCTCATCACCCCCGACCGGCCCGTCACCGAGCCCCTGCTCGACGCCATCCTCAACGCCCGCGACGACGCCGCGCTCGCCGCCGTGGGCCGCCCGCTGGGCCTCGACACCTCCGCCCCCACCGACGAGCGGCCCTTCTTCTTCCAGCTGCTCGCGCCCGCCGCGTGGCTGCACCCGCTCGTCGCCCTCGAGCTCGCGCGCGGGTCGGGCGGCGTCATCGCCGGCAACGCCACCGCGATGTTCGAGCTGCTCGCCACCTTCGCGGTGGTGCTCCTCGTGGCGGGCTGGCTGCTCGGCCCCGCCCTCGCCCGCTCGGCCCGCGACCCCGACCGCCCCCACGGCCGCGCCCTCGTGTACTTCGGCGCCCTCGGCGCGGGCTACATGACCGCCGAGCTCGCCCTTGTGCAGCGCCTCCACGTCGTGCTCGGGCACCCCACCTACGCGCTCATCGTGGCCCTCGCCGGCATGCTCGTGGCCACCGGCGTCGGCGCCCTGCTCTCGCCGCGCGTGCTGCGCACCGACCGCCACGTCACCGCCGCCGCCGTGTTCGCCGCCGCCGTGCTCGTGGCTTTACCCTACGCGGTATTGCGCCCCCTCGCCCGGGCCACCCTCGAGGGTGCGCCCGCGCTCCGCTTCGGCGGCGCGGCGGCCTGCGCGGCGGCCGTCGGCCTGCTGCTCGGGCTCTTCTTCCCCGCAGGGTTGCGGGCGCTGCCGAAGCGCGAGGGCGCCGCGCTCGCGCTCGCCGTCAACGGCGCGACCAGCGTGCTCGGGTCGGTCTTCGCCACGACGCTGTCGGTGTGGTTCGGCATCCCGGCGACCTTCGCGGCCGCGGGCGCCATCTACCTCATCGCCGCCTGGGCCTCGCCCGCCCGCTGGAACAACCCGCCCGCGGTCTGATCGGTCGGCGGTCTCCGCGCCCGGCTGACGCGCCGGCCCCGCGGGCCGCTGTCAGAGAAAAACCGCAAGGGCGCAAGGGTCGCAAGGAAGAGACGGGAGAGCGACGGGAGGGCTCGGGACGGAGACGGGAGGGCTCGGACGGAGACGGGAGGGATCGGACTCGCGTCGCTTGCCGCGCGTCGGGCAGGTCCGGGCTTCCACATCAGCTCGCAGGGCCGGAGGGGCCTTCCCTCCTCCGTCCTTGCGACCCTTGCGCCCTTGCGGTTTATCTCTCCCGGCGCTCGGAGAGGCCCGCCGCCCGACCGCGGGTGTTACCGGGGCGGCGAGGCGGCGCGGGGGCGGTCGGCCGTGTGGTGGCGGCGCAGGTTGAGGGGCGCGCCGCGCAGGGCCTCGGCGCCGCGCGGCACCACGAACTGGTCGAGATTGAGGATCGTGAAGGGCGCCTCGCCCCGCGCCACGAGCTCGGCGTTGCGGCGCGCG
Source organism: Myxococcaceae bacterium (assembly GCA_028287085.1). Lineage (GTDB taxonomy): Bacteria > Myxococcota_A > Polyangia > Polyangiales > SCUS01. The sequence goes on along the minus strand of JAQBQI010000628.1, from coordinate 617 downwards.
ACCACCTGCATGATCAGCGGGAAGGCCCGCACGCTCCACGGCCGCGTGTCGTGCATGAGCACCACGCCGCCGTGGGGATGCTCCAGGAGCTCTCGCCGGAAGCGCGCCTGCACCGCCTCGGCCGAGGTGACCTCCCAGTCGTGGGTGTCGATCATCCAGTACGCGGGCGTGAGGTTGCGCGCGGCCACGGCGCCGAGGCTGCGCGGCGCCGTGAGCATCCCGAAGGGCGCGCGCATGAGCTCGGGGCGGCGGCCGGTCGCGCGCTGCACGAGGTCGCCGGTGCGGTCGATCTCGAAGGCGATCTGCGAGGGGCGCAGGTTGCCGAGCACGACGTGGTGGTACGTGTGGTTGCCCAGCAGGTGGCCGCGGCGGACGATCTCGCGCAGCAGGTCGCGCTGGGCGCGGTGGTGGGGCTCGTCGCCGTCGATGCGGTGGCCCACGACGAAGAAGGTCGCGCGCACGCGGTGGGCGTCGAGCAGGTCGAGCAGCCGCGGCGTCGTGACGATCTCGGGGCCGTCGTCGAAGGTGAAGGCGAGGCAGCGCCGGGTGCGCGGCGGGCAGCGGCCGTCGATGTGCTGGCCGCCGAGCAGCGAGCGCCGCGGCGGCGGCCGGCGCGC
>JAQBQI010000621.1 GCA_028287085.1 Myxococcaceae bacterium | reverse complement strand
CTCGCGGGGCTGATCACGGTCTGGCACGACGCGGCGCGGGCGCAGGCGATGGCGCGGGCGAAGACGGCGCTACAGGCGTCCGGGGCGGCGGCGGCGCAGATGGCGCGCGAGCCGATCGCGACGGTGGCGGCGGGCGCGGGCTTCGGGCTGGCGGGGTGGGCGTACGTCGGCGCGGCGTGGCTGGTGGCGGGGCTGCTCGACGCGCGCGGCGGTCAGGGGTGGGCGCTCGCGACGGTGATCGCGGCGCAGCACATCGCGGTGGTCGGGCGGGTGCACGCACGCATGAAGTGGTTCACGTGGCTCGGACGGCGCGTGGCCGTCGCGAGGGATCGCGAGGGCGCGTGAGCGAGGGGGGGTGAGGTCTCCCCGGCGGAACCCCCTCAACCGCCCTGGTCGCGGCGCGCGTCGACGACCAGCAGCGCGCCCGAAGTGAGCAGCAGCGCGATGCCCGCGAGCGCCCGCGCCTCGGGGCGGCGGCCGAAGACCAGCGCGTCGATGGCGAGCGCGATCACGACCTGCATCCAGCCGGCGGCGCCGACGCGCGCGGCGCGGTCGAGCGCATAGGCCCGGGTGATCGCGAGCTGCCCGGCGGTGGCGGCGGCGCCGATCGCCAGCAGGCGCGCGGCGTCACCCGCGGAGAACGAACCGGGCAAGCCGTGGCGGGCGAACCACGCGAGCGAGACGGCGCCGAGCACGCCCGCGGCGGTGGCCGAGAAGTGCACGACGACGGCCTCGGGGGTCTCGCCCGAGAGGCGGCGCAGGTTGATCATCGCGAGCGCGCCCGAGCAGCCCGCGCCGAGGGCGACCAGGCCCGCGAAGCCGTCGCCGCGCAGCCCCGGCCGCTCGACGAGGAGCACGCCCGCGAAGGCGACGCCGAGCGCGGTGAGCACCTGCGGCGAGACCCGCTCGCGCAGGGCGAGGAAGCCGAAGGCGGCGATCCAGAGCGGCGTGGTGTTGAGCAGCGCCGTCGCGTCGGCGAGCGGCATGTGGGTGAGCGCGAAGAAGGTGCAGAGCATCCCGGTGGTTCCGGCGAGGCTGCGCTGCCACATGCGGCGGCGGTCGACGATGGCGAGCGAGGCGCCCCGCGCGCGGGCCAATGCGATGGCGAGGCCGAGCCCGAGCGACGCGCGGGCGAAGCCCAGCAGCGGCCACGGCAGGTGGCGCATCGAGCCGGCGAGGGCGTTCATCACCGCAAAACACAGGGCGCCCGTGAGCATGAACGCGAGCGCGCGGAGCGGGGCGTCGCGCGTCGGGGCGGGGGTCATCGCGACCGCTCCTAGCGTCAGCGGGAGGGTGCTGTCCATCGCGACACCGGTAGACTGCGCGGCCCATGCGCGAACACCGACCGAGCTTCACCGCCGCCTTCGTCGCCGCGTGCCGCGGCCTCACGCCGATGCTCCCGCGCGCCGCCCGCCTCATCGACGACCCGCTCGGGCTGCGCTTCGCGGGGCCGCAGCTCGCGCCCGTCGCCGCGGCGATGCTCGAGGCCCGCGGCCCGGCGCGCGTGGCGGCGCAGGTGGCGCTGCTCCCGGTGCTCCCGTGGATCGTCTACATGCAGGTGCGCACCCGGGCCATCGACGAGGCGCTGCTGGCCTTCGTGGCGGGCGGCGGTACGCAGGTGGTGATCCTGGGGGCGGGCTTCGACACGCGCGCGGTGCGGCTCGCGCCGCGGCTCGGCGGCGTGCGGGTGATCGAGGTCGACCACCCGGCGACGCAGCGGCGCAAGGACGACGAGCTCGCGGCGGCGGGCGTCGACCCGGGCGCGGCGCACCTCGCGTGGGACTTCGAGGTCGACGCGCTCTCGGCGCTGCCCGCGCGGCTGGGGACGCTGGGGCTCGACCCGTCGCGGCCGACCTTCACGATCTGGGAGGGCGTCACGATGTACCTCACGCCCGCGGCCATCGACGCGACGGTGGCCGCCATCGCGCAGTACAGCGCGCCGGGCTCGCAGCTCGCGTTCAACTACGTGCGCAAGGACCTCGTCGACCGCCCCAACCCCCTCGCGGCCGCGGCCGCCCTCGTGGTGCGCGCGGTGGGCGAACCCTTCCGCACCGGCTTCGATCCGGCCACCCTGCCCGCGTGGTTGTCGGTGCGGGGCTTTCGGCTGCTGCGCGACGACGACTTCGAGGCCCTCGCGACGCGGTGGCTGCCCCCGGGCTGGGCGCGCGTGCTGCGGCGCGGGCGGCGGCTCATCGTGGTCGAGCGCACCGCGGTGGCCGAGCGCGCGGGCTGAAACTCAGCGCCGGCGGGCGCGCAGGTCGTACTGCAAGAGTACGTGGTCTTGTAAGCGGCCGCCGACGTGGAGGTAGTCGCGGGCGTAGCCGTAGGGCACGAAGCCCAGCCGGCGCAGCGTGCTCGCGCTGCGGAGGTTCTGCGGCGCGTGGCCGGCCTCGATGAAGCGCAGGCGCAGGGTGTTGGCGCAGTAGTCGAGCACGCCGTCGATGGCCTCCTGCACGAGGCCGTGGCCCTGGTGGTCGAGGTCGACCGAGGCCCCGAGGCTGCCGCGCTCCAGCGGGCCGCGCTCGATGCGCGTGATCGACACGGTGCCGAGCACGGCGCCGTCGCGGTCGTTCATCGCGCGCAGCCGCCAGAGGAAGGCCGTGCCGTCGCGGGCCTTCTGGCGGTCGACGAGGAGTCGCTCGCGCCACGCCGCGATGGTGTCGAGCGGCGCGGGCCGCGGCGGCGCCCACGGGGCGAGGTGCTCCCGGTTGCGCTGGTCGAACACCAGCACCCGCGCCGCCTGCGACGCCGGCGGAACCGACAGCCACAGCCGCGCGGTCTCGATGGTCGCGAGGTGATCGTCGGGGTCGAGCTCGTCGCTCACGGCCAGAGCCTGCGCAGGAAGTCCGCCGCGCGGGCCATGCCCGCGGGCGTGATGGTGTGCCCGACGCCCGGCATGATGAGCGACTCGGTGCGCACGTGGAGCTGGCCCAGCCGCGCCAGGGCCTCGCTCGCCGACGCGACCGGGATGCGGCCGTCGGCGGTGCCGTGGACGATGAGCGCGGGCGCGGGCGCGGGCGAGGGGTTCGCGCCGTCGACGAGCCGACCGGAGAGCGAGACGACGCCCGCGGGGGCCGGGTCGAGGTGCAGCCCGAGGTCGAGCGCGAGCATCGCGCCCTGCGAGAAGCCCACCAGACCGAGGCGCGCGCGGGGGAGGGAGCGCGTACGGAGCTCGTGGTCGATCCAGGGGGTAAGCTGCGCGGCGGCGCGGCGCAGGCCCGCGAGGCGCAGCGCGTCGTCGTTGCCCGCGAGGGGAAACCACTGCCGGCCGTCGGGCGAACCCGGCAGCGCTTCGAGCGCGTCGGGCAGGAGGAATACGGTGTCGGGTAAGCTCTGCGCGAGGGTGAGGGCGACGTCGCGCAGGTCGGCCCCGTTGGCGCCGTAGCCGTGGAGCATCACGACGACGGAGGTCGGCGCGCGCCCGGAGGTGGGGCCGAGCGAGGGCATGGCGGCGAAGGCCGACGAGGCGATCGCAGGCGCGGGGGTCGGGGCGACGGGCGTGGGCGCGGCGACGACGGGCGCGGCGACCACGGGCGCGGGCG
>JAQBQI010000608.1 GCA_028287085.1 Myxococcaceae bacterium | reverse complement strand
CCGCGGGGTGGGGGGGCGGGGTCGGCGGGCCGGGGGGGGGGGGGTGGGGGGTCGGGTGTCGCTGGGTCCTTCGCCGCGGGGCGGGGGAACCTTCAACGAATTCTTCTGGGCTGGGGTGGGACGGAGCGGCGGGGCGGTGGGTCAGCGGGTCATCGGGGCGGCGGGGGCGCCCGCGGCGGCCTCGTGGGGGTGGCAGTTGAAGCAGCCGAAGCCCTGGTGGGTCTGCGGGTTGTAGGGCTGCGTGCCGAGCAGCTGCGCCATCGCCGGGGTCATGCGGGTGCCCATGAACTCGTACATCCGGTGCTGGGCGGCCATGCGCTGCTGCGCCGCGGGCGTGCCGAAGGCGGGCAGCGCGGGGAGCGAGTTGGGCATGTGGAAGTGCACCGCGCGGGCGTTGGCGCCGTGGCAGGTGGCGCAGGTGACGGTGGCGAAGTGGGCCGGGTCGTAGGCCTGGAGCAGCGCGGTCATCGCGGGCATCACGGCCTGGGCCATGTACTGGCCCTTCTGCGCGTCGGTCATGCGCGCCCACGGGCGGGCCGGGCCGTGCAGCCCCTCCGGCATCGCCGGCATCGGCGCCTCGGCGGGGCCCGCGTCGGCCTCGACCTGCGCCGTGACCTCGGGGACGTCGGCGGCCATCGGCGCGCCCGCGTCGGCCTCGGCCATCGGGGCGCTCACCGTCGGCTCGGGAGCCGGCGTGGGGTTGGTGGTGTGCGCGCTGCCCGAGCAGCCGAGCGCGAGGACGATCAGCCCGTGGGGCCAGCGGAGGGAGGCGGCGGTTCGCATCATGGGGGCGCCCTTGTAGGGCACCGGGGCGGCGGGTCACAAGTGTTCATCGCGCCGCGCGGGCGGCGGTGACGGGCGGCGGGGCGATGCTCCACTATCGCCGCCATGAGCTGTGCCCACGCGTACCTCCCCGTCGACGGCGGGGAAGGCGTCTTCACCCTCGGCAGCGCCGAGGTCACCTTCGGTCGCGGCGCCCTGCGCGAGGTCGGCGCGCTGGTGCGCGCGCTCGGCGCCCGCCGCGTCGCCCTCTTCACCGACCGCGTCGTGGCCGACCTCGAGCCCGTCGACCGCGTGCGCCGCTCGCTCGCCGCGGCGGGCGTCGACGCCGCGGTCTACGCCGACGTGCGGGTCGAGCCGACCGACGCGTCCTTCCTCGACGCCGCGCGCTTCGCGGCCGCGGGGCGCTTCGACGGGTACGTCTCCGTCGGCGGCGGGTCGGTCATCGACACCTGCAAGGCCGCCGCCCTCTACGCGCGCTGGCCCGCCGACTTCCTCGCCTACGTGAACGCGCCCGTCGGCGAGGGCCGCGCCGTGCCGGGGCCGCTGCCCCCCCACGTGGCCTGCCCCACCACCAGCGGGACGGGCAGCGAGCTCACCGGCATCGCGGTGTGCGACGTGCTCGCGCTGCGCGCCAAGACGGGCATCGCCTCGCGCTGGCTGCGCCCGGCGCGCGCGGTGGTCGACCCCGACGCGACGCGCTCGCTGCCCGCGGCGGTCGTCGCGGCGAGCGGCTTCGACGTGCTCTGCCACGCGATCGAGTCGTACACGGCGCGGCCCTACACGGCGCGCGGCGCGAGCGCGACGCCGGGCGCCCGCCCGATGAGCCAGGGGGCCAACCCGTGGAGCGACCTCGGGAGCGTCGAGGCCCTGCGCCTCGGGGGGAAGTATCTCGTGCGGGCGGTGCACGACGCGGCCGACGACGAGGCGCGCGAGCAGATGATGTGGGCCGCGACGCTGGCGGGCGTGGCCTTCGGCAACGCGGGCGTGCACCTGCCGCACGCGATGGCCTACGCGGTCGCGGGGCTCGTGCGCGACTACCACCCGGAGGGCTATCCCGCGGGGGAGCCGATGGTTCCGCACGGGGTGTCGGTGGTGGCGGGGGCGCCGGCGGCGTTTCGTTTCACCGCGGCGCTGGCGCCGGAGCGGCACCTCGCGGCGGCGGCGCTGCTGGGCGCCGACGTGCGCGGGGCGGCGGCCCACGACGCGGGCGCGCTGCTCGCGGCGGCGCTGGGGACGCTGATGCGGGCGGCGCGGGTTCCGGTCGACCTGCGGGCGCTGGGCTACGGCGAGGCCGACGTCGACGCCCTCGTCGGCGGCACCATCGTGCAGGCGCGCCTGCTCGACAACGCCCCGCGGCGGGCGACGCGCGACGAGCTCGCGGCGGTGTTTCGCGACGCCCTCGACGCGCGGGGGCCGGCGTGAGGGGCGACGCGCGGCCGGCGCGGGCGGACTACGGCCGCTACCTGCGCATCCAGACGCGGTGGGCCGACAATGACGTGTACGGACACGTCAACAACGTCGTGTACTACTCGTATTTCGACACGGTCATCAATCGCGTGCTGGTGGGCGGCGGGCTCGACCCGATCGAGGGTTCGGTCATCGGGCTTTGTGTGGAGTCGGGCTGCCAGTTCGTGGCCCCGGCGCGGTACCCCGAAGAGCTCGACGCGGGCCTGCGGGTGACGAAGCTGGGGCGCACCAGCGTGCGCTACGAGGTGGGCATCTTCCGCGCGGACGAGGACGCGCTGTGCGCGTATGGGCACTTCGTGCACGTGTTCGTCGATCGGGCCACGCGCCGGCCGGCGCCGCTGCCGGAGGGCATCCGCGCGGCGCTCGCGGGGCTGTTGCGAGAGGGGTGACTCGATGGCGGGCGACCTCACCCCGCGCTGCCGCGCCGCCCCTCTCCATGAATGGCGAGGGGCCGCTCTCACCTGCGCAGTCCGTGCTGAAACGCGAGCGTTCGACGGAGCCCCTCGCCATTCATGGAGAGGGGCGGCGCGGCAGCGCGGGGTGAGGTCGCTGGCTCGTGGCGGAGGAGTTCCCTTGTCGCCCCCCTCGCGGCGCCGCACTGTCCCGGCACCATGAGCCTGGACTCCATTCCGGTCGTTCCCGGGGCCAACCTGCTGGGGCACATTCATTTGTTCCAGGGGCCCGACCGACTGCGATTCTTTCAGCGCATCGCCGAGACGGGCGAGCTCGCGCGGGTCTCCTTCCTGGGGCGCCCGGTGGTGTTCGCGAGCTCGCCGGCCAGCGCGCACGAGGTGCTCGTCGAGAAGGCGCGGCTCTTCGAGAAATCCCCCGGCATCCGGCTGCTGCTCCACTACCTCGCGGGCGAAGGGCTCTTCACCTCCGAGGGCGACCTCTGGCGGCGGCAGCGGCGGCTGATGGCGCCGCTCTTCCAGCCCGCGGTCATCGCGCAATACGCCGCGTGCATGCACGACGTCGCCGTGCGCGCGGCCTCGACCTGGAAGGACGGCGCCGCGGTCGACCTCGCCCACGAGATGACCCGCATCGCGATGGGCGTCGTGGGCAAGGCCCTCTTCGACAGCGACACCTTCGACGAGAGCGACGCCCTCGGCGACGCGCTCACGGTGGCCCTCCGGTGGGCCGACAGCCAGGGCGCCTCGCCCCGGCTCGTGGCCCAGATCGCCCTCGTCGACGCGCTCGACGCCGCGGCCGAGCGCGCCCCGCAGGCCCTCGCCGGGCTCCGCCGGCGCGCCCAGGAAGCCCTCAAGGAGCCGCTGTTTCTGGAGGGCGCGCGGGGGGAGACGCTGCAGCGCGCGATCCGGCTGCTCGACGGGCGCATCCAGCAGATGATCGACGAGCGGCGGGCCCAGGGGCTCGGGCGCGCCGACCTGCTCACGCGGCTGCTCGCGGCGCGCGACGAGGAGAACGCCGGCGCCGCGGCCATGACCGACCGGCAGGTGCGCGACGAGGCCAACACGCTCTTCGTGGCGGGGCACGAGACCACCGCGACCTCGCTCTCGTGGGCGTTCTACCTCCTGGGGCGCGACCCGGAGGTGCGCGCGGCGGTGCAGCGCGAGGTCGACGCGCTGCCGCCGGGGCCCATCTCCTTCGCGAGCGCGAGCACGGCGCTGCCGCTGACCACGCGGGTCTTCAAGGAGGCGATGCGGCTCTACCCCCCGGTGCCCGTCTACGCGCGGCGGCTCCTGGCCGACGCCGAGATTCGCGGGGTGCCGCTGCCGAAGGGGACGCTGGTGTTCGTGAACCCGTACCCGATCCACCGGCTGGCCGGGGTCTTTCCCGAGCCCGAGCGCTTCGACCCCGACCGCTTCCTGCCGGAGCGCGAGGCGCTGCGCCCGAAGTCGGCCTACCTGCCCTTCGGGGCCGGACCGCGCGTGTGCATCGGGCTGCACTTCGCGCTGCTGGAAGGGCCCATCGTGCTGGCGACGCTGATGCGCCTCGTGCGCGTGGAGACCGACCCCGCGCGCGTGATCGAGCCCGTGCTGGTCGCGACGCTGCGGCCGGGCGGAGGGGTTCCGGCGAGGGTGTACCGGCGGGCGCCGGCCGGCTGAGCGGGGTCGGCGCTCGTTCAGGCGGCCGGCGATGTCGTCCGCGCGACGCCCGCCGTGCCGACGGGCTGAAGCCCGCGGCAACGATGATCGCCGCTGGCGAGCCACCGAAAGCCCGCGAAACGCGGGCTTTTTGTTGGGTTGTCGACGTCTCGGCCGTTGCCGCGGGCTTCAGCCCTATCGTTTCTACACA
>JAQBQI010000571.1 GCA_028287085.1 Myxococcaceae bacterium | reverse complement strand
CCGCGTACGCGACCGGGTCGCCGACGGCGTCGAGCTGCGTCGACGCGAGCACCAGCACGTAGCGCTCGGTGCCCGACGGCGTCGCGATGCGCAGCGACGCAACCCCCGCCGACAGGGGCACCTCGGCGACCTCGCCCGGAGCGAGCGCGAAGGTTTCGCCCGCGTCGGTGAGGTCGGCCGTCACGTCTGCCGCGGCCGCGTCGACCGCGGCGTCGGTGGCGGCCGCGTCGACCGCAGTCGCCGCGTCGCTGCGGGTCGTCGTGGCCTCGCCGCAGCCCGCCGCGAGGATCGCCGCGATCGCGCCAACGCGCCTTCGATTGCCTCTCATCGATCGTCGCCTCTTCGTTCGGACGGGTGCGGAACCGCGCGACCGTAACGCGAATGCCAGCCCCGCCCGGCGCGCTTGACAACCAATAAGCATTTGCTTATTGATCGGCCATGGAGCGCGCGGCTGCGGCCGAAAACAAGGTCTTCCAGGCGCTGGCCGATCCCAGCCGCCGGGCGATCTTCGAGTCGCTCACGCGCGGCGAGGCGGCGGTCAAAGACCTCACCGCGCGCTTCGCCATCTCGCAGCCCGCGGTCTCGCAGCACCTCTCGACCCTGAAGGAGGCCGGGCTGGTCAACGCCCGGCGCGAGGGGCGCTGCGTCTACTACCGCGTCGAGCCCTGCGGGATGAAGCCGCTCCTCGACTGGATCACACACTACCGCGCGTTCTGGACCGAGCACGTCGATCGCCTCGAACAACTGCTGGAGAAAATGGACGAATGAGCCCCACCGACAAGACCGCCCCCGCGCAGACCGACGCCATCTCCTTCGAGTTCGACTTGAGTCACGGTCCGCAGAAGGTCTGGCGCGCGCTCACCGACCCGACGCTGCTCGCCGAGTGGCTGCTTCCGGTCGTGGGCTTCGAGCTCGCGCCGGGGGCGGCGTTCACCTTCAAGACGCAGCCGTACCCCGGCTGGGACGGCACCGTGAACTGCCGCATCCTGGAGTCCGAGGCGGAGCGAAAGCTCAGCTACGCGTGGGTCGTCGGCGACATGGAGATCGACACCGTGGTGACCTTCACCCTCACGCCCACGGCCTCGGGCACCCGCCTCTCGCTCGTGCAGTCGGGCTTCAAGCCCGAGCAGAAGCAGAACTTCGGCGGCGCGCGCTACGGCTGGAACCTGATGGGCGGCAAGCTCGTCGACCTGCTCGCCAGGCTCGACTGACCGGCGCGGTCAACGCCCCGGGCCGAGCACCTCGCCGACCGCGAAGCACCCGCCCCACCGGCCGCCGCGCTGCGAGCGCGCGCGCGGCTCGTGGCTCCCGCCGCGCAGTACGAAGGTCGTCCCCGCGGGCGCCGCGGTCGCGGACGTGAGGTCGAGCGACACGTCGTCGCGCGACTCGCCCGGGGCCATCGACCAGACCTCCCGCGGGAGCAGCACGCGGCAGCCCACGAAGCGGCCGAAGAGCCACGCCGTCGCGAGGTGCCCCGAGCGCATCGGCGTGCGCCGGCCGCCCACCGACGCATCGAGCAGGCGCAGCCGCACCCGCAAGGGGTTGGGCGCCTGGGCGACGCCCGGGTGCAGCAGCACGTCGCCGAGCCGGGGGTAGCGCTCGTTCGAACGCAGCGCGCCGTCGAGGGTCAGCATCGCCGTGCCGATCTCGCCCGCGGCGATGCGCGGCGTCGACCGCCCGTCGACCCGCGTGTCCCGCACCGTCGCCCCGCGCTGCACGCCGTTGCGCCCGCTCACCTGGACGCGCCCGCCGCGCGCGATCGCCCCCTGCCGCACGCTGACCTCGACGATGAGCTCCTCGAAGACGGGCCCCGCGGTGCGGCGGCGCCAGCGGTGCAGCACCGTCGCCCAGAGCGGCGCCTCTTCGTCGCGCACGGCGTCGAGCAGCGCGTGGTCGAGCGCCGCGAGCAGCGCGTCGAGCGCGGGCTCCCACGGCGCCCTCACCTCGACCGGGGCGCGCGTGCGCTGGCGCCGCTCGGGCCGCCCCTCGGGGGACGCGCCGCGCACGACCGTGACCGCGTCGCCGTCGTAGCCGAGATCGACCAGCAGCTGGCGGGTCTCGACCTCGGCGAGGTCGAGCTGCTCGAGGTCGGTCACCTCGTCGCAGCGGTTGATGAAGACCACGACGCCGCCGGGCGTGAGGTGGCGCGCGAGCAGGGCGTGCTCGCGGGTCTGCGGCATCACCCCGTCGACGGCCGAGACCACCAGCAGGCACGCGTCGACCGCGGCCGCGGCCACCCCCGCGTGGCGGGTGAAGCGGGGTCGGGCCCGTACGTCCAGGCCCGAGTAGACGCGCTCGGCCGTGTCGAGGCGGAAGCTGCGCAGCACCGGCGGCGGCGGCCCCGGGGTCGGGCGATCGCCGCCCAGCCAGGTGAACTCCATCGAGGGCTCGCCGCGGCGCTCGAGTGATCGCGCCGTGAGGGCGGCGACGAGGGCCGACTTCCCGTGCTGCCCGTGGCCCAGCACCGCGACGCGCAACCCCGGTCGATGCGACTCCTCCGCCATCGCCCCACGGTAGCCCCCTTCCCAGGCGCGATGGAACCGTGGCCACACTCGCGGCCATGACCGAGAGCGAGCTCGACCGCGCCCACGACGAGGGCCCCACCTGCGCCGCCCCCACGCCCGGCGACCTCACCCTCTTCGCGCCGCTGCTCGCGCGCCTCGCCCTGCCTCATCCGCCCACCGAGGCCCTGCGCTTCCCGCGCGGGACGCTGCTCCCCGACGGCCGCCTCGACCTCTGCAAGCAGGGGGTCGGTCCCGACGGGGCCTGGGCCGTCGCCCGCGCCCTCGCCGCCAACCCCTACGTCACCAGCGTGATGATGGGCGCCGACCACCTCGGCCCCGAAGGCGCCCTCGCCCTCGCCGCGGCCGCCGCCGCGCCCGCCGTCGACACGCTCTACCTCGGCTGCAACGCCGTCGGCGTCGAAGGCGCCCGCGCCCTCGCCGACGCCGTCATCGCGCAGGACCGCATCCGCGCCCTCTGGATCAAGCGCAACGAGCTCGGCCCCGGCGGCGCCGCCGAGCTCGCGCGGATGCTCCGCGAGGCCCGCGGCCTGCGCACCCTCGACGCCGTCTCCAACGAGCTCGGCCCCGACGGCGTCGCCGCCCTCTGCGCCGCCGCCGCGGTGAGCCCGAGCCCGCTGGAGACCCTCTTTCTCTGCGGCAACCGCGCGGGCGTCGACGGGGCCCGCCGCCTCGCCGACCTCATCGCGCGCCGGCCCTCGCTGCGCGCCGTCTTCTTCGCGGGCAACGCCGTCGGCGACGAGGGCGCCCGCCTCCTCGCGGCGGCGCTGCGCCACGCGCCCGGGCTGCGCGTGCTCGGTCTCTCCAGCAACGACATCGGCCCCGACGGGGCCCGCGCCCTCGCGCTCGCCCTGCGCGACCACCCGGGCCTCCGCGCGCTGGAGCTCGGCGCCGTGCGCGCGGCCGACGTGCTCGGCGTCGCGCCCAACCGCCTCGGCGACGAGGGGGCCGCCGCGCTCGCCGACGCGCTGCGGGTCAACCGCACGCTCCAGTCGCTCGACCTGCGCGGCAGCGGCGTCGGGCCGGAGGGCGCCGCCGCGCTCGTCGGCGCGGTGCGCGACCACCCCGCCATGGCCGACCTGCTGCTCGACGCGAGCGTGCCCGTCGCCCTGCGCGCGCAGCTCGTCGTGCGCGTGGCCAACAACCGCAACGCCCGCGTGCGCACGGCCGACGACCTCGCCTTCGAGGACTCGCTCCGCGCGGTGCGCAGCGTCTACCGCGCGGGCGCCGCGAGCCCCGCCCCGGTGGTGGCCCCGAGCGCGTTGCGGTGGCCCGACGCGGAGTCCGTCGCGCGCGCGATCGAGACGCTGCGCGCGGTCGAGGCGCTGCCCGCGGCGCACC
>JAQBQI010000540.1 GCA_028287085.1 Myxococcaceae bacterium | reverse complement strand
GAGGGCCCACTGCGCGACGAAGCGCGCCGCCTCGGCCGACGAGCGCAGGAAGCGCACGCCGAGCCCGCCGCGGGTGCCCCCCGACGCCGGCCGGCGCGACTGCACCACCGCCTGGAGGAACACCCCGCACGCCTCGTCTTCGAGGCCCACCCGCAGGTCGACCGCCGCGCCGAGCGAGAGGTCGTACTGCCCGGGGATCACCAGGGCCCCCTCCTCGCCGGCGTCGCGGAATCCGTCCCGGAGCGCGGCGCGCGACACGTGCACCTCGACGATTTGCTCGGGCAGGCTCATGTCGTTCGAGGCCGTGACCTTACCTCACCTCGTTTGACCCGGTCCATGCCGCCGCGCGGGCACGGTCGAACGTAGATCGTGCTGTTCAGCCGGCGGCGCCTCTCTGATAGAGTCCGGGGCGACCACCCTATGCCCCGATACACCTCCTTCGGACAGAGCGACGTCGGCCGCGTGCGCAAGCACAACGAAGACGCCTACATCATCGATGACAGCCTCGGCCTGTACGTCGTCGCCGACGGGCTCGGCGGCCACGCCGCGGGGGAGGTCGCCAGCGAAGAGGCGGTCTACAACATCCGCGGCTGGGTGCGCCGCGAGCGACCCAAGGTCGAGTCGCTCGTCACCGACCCCTACGACGTCGACCAGCAGAACGTCGCCGAGCAGATCCTGCGCGGCGCCATCCAGGCCGCGACGTACCTCATCCACTCGATGGCCGAGTTCGACGAGACCAAGGCCGGCATGGGCACCACCACCTCGGTGCTCATGCTCCTCGGCCGCGTCGCCGTCATCGGCCAGGTCGGCGACAGCCGCATCTACCTCGCCCGCGACGGCCAGATCGCCCAGATCACCGACGACCACACCCTCATCGCCGCGCAGATCCGCGAGGGCATGCTCACCCCCGAAGAAGCCCGCTACGCGCCGCACCGCAACGTGATCACGCGCGCCGTCGGCAGCCACGAGTACGTCGAGGTCGACACGCGCGTGGTCGAGACCATCCCGGGCGACCGCTTCCTGCTCTGCAGCGACGGCCTCCACGGCTACGTCGAGGAGCCCGACGAGATCCTCCCGATCCTCTCGCTGCCCGTCGACCAGGTCTGCCAGCGCCTGATCGACATCGCCAACACGCGCGGCGGCAAGGACAACATCACCGCCATCGTGGTCGAGGTCCACGAGGTGTGATTCGCCGGGCCGCGGCCCTGGCGCTGCTCGCCTCCACCACCGCCTGCGGGGCGCGCACGGCCCTCTCCGACCAGCCCTACGAGCCCGCCTCGCTCTACTGCACCGACGCCCTCTTCGCCGGGCGCCCCGACCGCGACCTCACCCTCGTGGTCGGCCTGCCCCGCGCCCTCCGCGGCCTCGCCCGCTGGTCGGTCGCGACCTCGGTCGACGGCGCGACCCCGTCGCTGCAGACCGACGGCGGCGAGCGCGCGGTGTTCCACTCCGACCGCGAGGGCTCGTACCTCGTGCGCGTGACCGTCCCCGCGACGGGCGCCCGCGACGGGGGCGTCGACGGCGGCCCGGCGGCGGAGTTCTCGTGCACGCTCGCGGTGGAGATCCGCGCGGCGGGCCCGGTGGCGAGCTGCCCCGCGGAGCTCACGGTCGCGCCGCTGCAGACGGTCACGCTGACCGGGCGCGCCGCGGGCGACCGGGCGATCCGCAGCGTGGGGTGGACGGTCGACGCCGCGCCCGCGGGCAGCGCGCGCCGCACGCCGGAGCCCGACGACGCGGCCGCGACGCGCTTCACGCCCGACATCGCGGGCGACCACCGGCTGCGCTTCCGCGTCGTCGACGACAACGGCGCGAGCGACGAGTGCGTCACGGTCGTGCACGCGGTGCCCCGCGAGGGCCTGCGCGTCGAGCTCTCGTGGGACCCGCCGGGCCGCTCGTGCCCCGGCAACGTGGGCGCGGCCTGCGACGACAGCGACGTCGACCTGCACCTGCTCCAGGGGGCGGGCGACCCCAACTGGCGCACCGACAACGACTGCTACTTCGCCAACTGCACCAGCGGGCGCACCCTGCGCTGGGGCACCGCCGCCGGCGACGACGACCCGCACCTCGACATCGACGACGTCACCGGGCACGGCCCCGAGAACATCAACGTGCTCCGCCCGACGGCGCGCTACTACCGCGTCGGGGTGCACTACTACCGCAACGGCGGCGGCCCGCAGGCCGCCACGCTGACCATCTACTGCAACGGCCCGACGCCCGTCGCGCGCCTCGGTCCGATCACGCTCACCGGCCGCGAGAGCCCCGACGGCGGCGACTTCTGGATCGCCGCCGACGTGCTCCCCCTCGCCGGCGGCGGCTGCCGCGTGGCGCCCATCGCCCGCGCCGGGCGCCCGTGGATCGTGCCCCAGTCCGAGGCCGTCACCGCCGCGGGACCGCCGCCTCCGTGACAGCGCGCGGCTCCTGGTGGCATCGTCCCGCGGTGTGAAGCCACGGGTCCCGCTCGCGCTCGTCCTCCCGGCCCTCGTCTCCGTCAGTTGCAACGTCTACGACCCGTCGCTCCTCACGCGCCGCGACGCGGCCGCCGACATTACCCGCGACGGTAACAGCGACCTGGGCGCCGCGACCGACCTCGGCGCCGACCGGCCCGCCGACGCCGCGGCCGACCGCCCCGTCGCCGTCGACGCGATGGACGCCGCCGTGGACGCGGGCG
>JAQBQI010000533.1 GCA_028287085.1 Myxococcaceae bacterium | reverse complement strand
CGCCCGCGTCTTCGCCGCGCTGCTGCGCCGCCACCTGCACGCCTGCGCGGCCTTCGTCCCGCTGTCGGCCTTCGCGCCCGGCCGGCGCGCCGACCTCGCCGACCCGAGCGCCGTGCTCGTCGTCGTGAGCCAGGGCCTCGCCCCCAACGCCAGCCTCGCCCTCGCCCGCGCGCCCTCCTTCGCCGCCTGCCTGCTCGTCACGTCGTGCCCCGAGCTGCCCGCCGTCGTGGCCGCGCGCGAGCTCGGCGCCGTGGTGGTCGCCCACCCGCCCGGCCCCGAGAGCGGACTGCTGCTGCGGGTGCAGGGCCCCGCCGCCGCGACGCTGACCCTCCTGCGCGTCGTCGACGCGCTGGCGGTGGCGCGCGGCGACGCGGCGCCCTTCGAGGGGAGGCTCGACGCGGCGATCGAGGCGCTGCCCGACGAGCCGGCCGAGCTCGACGAGCGCTCGGCCGCGCTGGCGGCGCAGGGGCAGGTCGCGATCGTGACCTGCGACCCGGGCCTCGAGCTCGCGCACGGGCTGCGGTGGAAGTGGCTGGAGGGCCCGGCGACCTGCGACCCGCCGTGCTGGGACGCGCTCCAGATGGTGCACGGGCCCTTGCAGCACGTGATCGAGCGGCCGCGCCTCCTGCTCGCGCTCGAGCCCGAGGGCGACCCCGGCGCGAGCGACCTCTTCGACCGGCTGGCGTCGATCGTCGGGCCCGGCCACCCGATGCTGCGCCTGCGCGCGCGCGCCGCGGGGGTCACCGGCTTCTTCGACTACGACGCGCGCTGCAACCGGCTCGTGCTCGCGGTGCTCGCGCGCTGCCCGCGCGACCTCGTCCGCTGGCCGGGGTACGGTCGCGACGCTGCGCTCTACGGGCTCGGCGCCGCAGGTGACGGGCGCTGACGATCGACGCGGGGCGTCGTTGACGGGCGGCCCCGAACGGGTCTCCCATCCGCGCCGTGAAGGACCTGAAACCTCATCCCCGCTGGCTCCTGGCGACCCTGGCCGCGCTCGCGGTGGGCTGCGCCGACGACGCCTCTACCTCGCACGCCCTGCTCACCGCTGACGCCGCCGTCGACGCGCCGCCGGCGCGCCCGCGGGTGCGCCTGCTGGTCGACGCCGACCGCGACGGCACCGTCTCCGACACCGGCGACGACGAGACGTACCGCGCGAGCTGGGACGCGACCCACGGGGCGGTCTTCCTGGCGAACGTCGACGACGACGACGACGACGACGCGCTCGACGGCGCCGACGACGCGGTCAACGGCGAGGCCGACGCGCTCGACCTGGCGCGGGTGCGCGTGGCGCCCATCGCCGGCCTCGCCGACGGCGCGACGGGGCGGCTCACGCTGACCGGCCCGACGACGCCGACGGTGCGGGTCTTCCGCAACGACGGCGGCGCGTGGCGGCGCGTCGACCTCGAGGGCGAGACCCTCTCGACCGACGACCTGCGCGCGGGCCTCGAGCTGGGCGTGGAGTCGAGCGACTTCCCCACGGCCGAGTGGCCGGGCGAGATCACGCTGGCGCTCGCGGTCACCCGCGGCGACGAGGCGGTCGGCGACGACCGCGTCACGATGCGCGTCGCGCCCTTCGTGGTGAGCACCTCGCTCGACGAGGCGACGCGGGTCTACGCGACCGGCGGCGGCGGGATCATCTCGCTGACGCGCTTCCTCAACGACCTCGGCTCGATCACGGGCGACGACGCGATGGAGCTCGAGGTCATCGACGGCCTCGACCCCGACTGGCGCGAGGCCGACCACGGCCCCGACGTCTGGACCCAGGACTACATGGAGCACGGCTGGACCTCCATGCCCGGCGGCGCGGAGCCCCACGGCATGAACGTGGTGCTGCGCACGCCGCGCCCCGACCGCCGCATCGCCGCCTGGACGCGCCGCGACTTCGTCGGCCCCGACCGCGGCTACGTCTGGCGCCACTCGGCCCGCTACCCCGCCTCGCGCACCCACGACCCGAGCCTCGACTCCTTCGGCAACATGGAGGTGATCCCGCCCTACGCGGGTCACCCCTTCGGGCGGGTGTTTCACGGCAACGTGGCGGCGCGCGGCAGCGACCCCAAGCTGCGCGAGTTCATCAACGCCCAGCGCGTGCAGGGCCCCATCCTCGAGCTCGACACCTCGTGGCTGCACGTCGGCCACGTCGACGAGTTCGCGAGCTTCATCCCCGTCGACTCGCCCCGCGGGTGGAAGCTGCTCGTCGCCTCGCCGCGCGCCGCGCGGGCCCAGCTCCAGGCCATGGTCGACGCCGACCCGGCCAACGGCGAGCTCGTGATGTTCTCGGGCCAGCGGTGGTTCTACCCGCAGGGCCACCCCATGGAGGGCCGCTCGTACTCGGCCGCGCGCACGATCAACAGCATCCTCGCCGACGCCGAGCTCATGGCCTTCAACCAGCGCGACCAGGCCCACATCGACCTGGTGCGCGAGGCCCTCCAGACCGAGGCCGGGCTCAGCGACGCCGAGGTCATCGAGATCCCCTTCCTGATGTGGGAGATCGAGAACGGCCAGGGCGCCGCGTACATGCCCGGCACCGTCAACCTGCTGCTGTACGGGCACTCCGTGACGATGGCCAAGCCCCACGCCGCCCTCGTCAACGGCGTCGACTTCATGCAGACCTACCTCAGCGGGCTCATGCGCGCCGAGGGCATCACTGCGCACTTCGCCGAGCAGTGGGACATCCTCCACGCCGCCGAAGGGGAGGTGCACTGCGGCACCAACGCGCTCCGACGAATCCCCGCGCACGGCGCGTGGTGGGAGGCAAACCGATGAGACCCCTGCTCGCGATCCTGGCCCTGAGCCTCCTCCCCTCCCTCGCCTCGGCCTCGCCGCTGCTCGACCCGCGCGCCGTCCCCGACGAGGTCGCCCGCCCCCTGGGCGCCCTGGTGCGCTCCGACCGCGCGCGCCGCCCCGAGGCCTACCGCCGCGTCGCCGACCTCGAGGGACTGCGGCCGCAGTTCTACCGGCGCACCCGCGCGGGGCGCCCCTCCGTCGCCGTCGAGCTGCGCGCCATGGGCCCCGCGGCGCTGCTCCCGATGCTCGACGCCCTCGCCCTCAGCGGCTACCCCTCGGCGCTCTCCGCCGACGAGAGCGCCGCGCTGCGCCTCGGGCTGCTCGAGACCGTGGGCAACCTCGGCGACGCCCGCGCGCTGCCTTTACTCCGCGGGGTATTCGCCACCGCCACCGAGGCCCCCGAGCTGCGCGCCGCCGCCCGCGGCCTCGCCCGCGTCTGCCAGGACGCCGACCGCCGCGCCCTCATGGCCGCGA
>JAQBQI010000491.1 GCA_028287085.1 Myxococcaceae bacterium | reverse complement strand
CTGCGGGCGCGCGGCTACACGGCGCGGGTCACCACCAACCCGCGCACGACCTACGGCGCCGAGCCCAGCGCCGACGTCGTGGTGCTCGACCGCGGGGGACGCTGGACCAACCTCTCGGCCGCGCCGGGCGCTGCCCTGAGCACCGACCGGCGGCAGGGCGCGCTGCTCGCGTCGGTCGACTTCAGCGACGGCGTCGAGGAGTTCAACAACCAGAACAGCACCTCCGGCACGCTCGAGGAGCGCGCCCTCATCAAGCCGCTCATCGACGACGACCCTACGACGATGGAGATGATCGTCATCAACCGCTTCGCCCGCGGCACGCGCATCGGCGAGGCCTTCGTGCGCGGCGACGGGGGCTCGATCGGCAACGGCTTCCTCATCGACCGGGCGGGCATCGCGGCCGAGCGCGAGGCCTGGACGCAGTCGCACGAGGCCGGGCACATCCTGCTCGACCAGCCGTGGCACCCCGACAACATGGGTCCCGATCGGCCGTGGCTGCTCATGGACGCCGACGCGAGCCTCGGCACCGTCGCCGGCCCGAAGCGCCTCTCGACCGAGGAGTGCGCGCGCCTGCGAACGCGCAACGGTCCCGGTGCGTCGGCGCCGCTGATGCAACGCTACGACGTGGGCGCGGCCTCGCCCGACGCGGCGCGCTTCGCGGCGTGGCCGGCGGCGCCGCGCTACCCGCGACCGGCGGGGGTACCGGCTGCGGTAGGCGGCGCGGCGCCGGCGGCGGCGACCGCGGTGGTCGACGCGCCGGCGGCCCGCTACGGGGTGCGCTGGGAGGAGTGACCGACGGCGCGGCGCAAAGGGCCGCAGCCGGAGCTTGGAAGTGGCGGCCGGCGTTGCGATGAGCCTAGCGTCGCGGCCGCGGGGGCGCCCGGTTCGCGTGTGGACCGGGTGCCTCGAAGGGGAGAGCCGTGGAGCCGACCGCCGTACGCCCGAGGACCCACGCGTTGCTCGTGGGCATCGACGCCTATCACTCCGGGGTGAAAGCCCTCACGGGCTGCGTCAACGACATCGATGCGATCGAGGCGCTGCTGGTCGAGCGCCTGGGCCTCGCGCCCGAGCGCGTCACGCGCCTCACCGCGCCGCCGAAGGCGGGCACCGGGGGGAGGGCGCCGACGCGCGCCAACCTCCTCGCCGAGCTCGACCGACTCGGCGGCGCGGACGTCGCCGCGGGCGACCGCGTGTTCATCTACTACTCGGGCCACGGGGCCAGCGTGGAGGTGGCGGACGGCGACGCCCGGTCGACGCGCGAGGCGCTCGTCCCCGTCGACGCGACGGGCCTCGACGGGGTCGGCACCAACCTGGTGTTCGACGTCGAGCTCAACCGGCGCCTCGCGCGGCTCGCGGCCACCGGCGCGCACGTGACCTTCGTGCTCGATAGCTGCCACTCGGGCGGCGCGACGCGCGACGCCTCCGACGAGGCCGGCGCGCGGTCGATCAGCCTCCGATCGGCCGTACTCTCCGAGGCCCTCGACCCCGCGAACGCGCTCGACGAGTCGGCCGCCGGAGGCCGCTCGCTGGGCGCGGTGGCCGACGTCGTGGTCGTGGCGGCCTGCGCCGCCGACGAGCTCGCGCTGGAGTGCGCGGACGGCGACCTGCGCCAGCACGGGCTGCTCACGCAGACGCTCTTGCAGGCGCTCGCGGGCGTGCCCGACGAGGCCCTGCCCGACCTGTTGTGGGGGCGCATCTGGCGCCGGCTGCTCGCGGAGGTCGAGGGCCGCCGCCCGCAGCACCCGAGCCTGACGGGCAGCTTCGGACGCCCCGTGTTCGGCGGTCCGAGCCGCGACGCCGACACCGGCATCGGGGTCACCCGCGTCGGCACGCGCAACGAGTACGAGCTCGACCACGGGACGCTCTCCGGCCTCGCGGTCGGCGCGAAGGTCGCGGTGTACGGGAGCGCGCCGCTGCGCTTCCCCGCGCTCGGGTCGCCCGACGACCTCGCGGCGCGCGTCGGCACGCTTGAGGTGACCGAGGCGACGCGGTCCTTCGCCGTCGCGAAGGTCGCGGCGGGGGGCGCCGCCTTCGCGCTGACCGACGGCGCGCGCGCGCGGCTGGTCGACCCCGGCGCGGCGGGACGGCTCGCGGTGGCGATGATCCCGGCCCCCGCGCAAGGCGACCCCCTGGCCGCGCTCGTCGACGCGTCGACCCTGGTGCGGGTCGTCGCCGAGGGGCAGGTCGCCGCCGCCCGCGTGCTGCGCCTCGACGACGGCACCCTGGTGATCACCGACGACGCGCAGGGAACCCCCGCGGACGGCGCCGAGCCCTACCTCGTCGCGATCGCCCCGGAGGACCAGGCCCGCACGGCCGCGGTGCTCGAGCACTACGTCCGGTACAGCGCGCCGCTGCGGCTGGCGGACGCGTGCACCGACCTGCCCGGGGCGCTGCGGCTGGAGCTGCTCGACTGCCGCGACGCGCCGCCCGACCCGGAGAGCCCGGGGTATCGCCTCTTCCCCAGCGTCGAACCGGGGGGCCGCGGCCTCGCGCCGCTCGCCGCCTCCGCCGAGGGCTTCATCGAGCTCGCCCACCGGGACCGCGTCGGCGTCCGCGTCGTCAACGCCTCGCCCGAGCGGCTGAAGGTCGCGATCGTGCACTGCGCGTCGAACGGCGCGGTGTCGCTACAGGGCGAGCTCGTGCTCGCGCCGCGGTCGACCGAGCTGGTGTGGTGCGACGGCCGGATCGGCCGACCCTTCGCCCTGCAGATCGACCACGACCCGCTGCTGCGGCGGGGCCGGGCGGGGCGGAGCGTCGAGGTCAGCCACCTCGTCGCGATCGGGACGAGCGACGTCGGGCGCTCCTTCGCGCACCTGTCGACCGGCGACCTCACCTTCGCGGCCGCGCGCGACCGCACCCGCGGCCCGGGGGGCTTCGGCGCGCCGCAGCCCGAGGAGCCCCTCGAACTCTGGACCGCGGCGCGCGTGAAGCTGCGCGTCCGCAGGCCGAAGCCCTCCACGCGCGGCATGGGCGCGTCCGAGGAGCCCGACGAGCCCGCGCCGCTGCCGTCGATCGAGTCGCTCTTCGCGGTGCCCCACTACGCGCTCGTCATCGGCATCGACGACTACGCCGCCCCCTTCGCCCGCCTCTCCGGCGCCGTCGACGACGCCACCGCCGTCGCCGCGGTGCTGGCCGACCCCGCGCGCACCGACCGCTTCGAGGTGACGCTCCTCACCGACGCGGCCGCCACCCTCGAAGGCATCAAGGCCGCCTTCGCCGAGCTCTGGGGCAAGGTCGCGGCCGAGCCCGCCGCGCGCGTGGTGCTCTACTTCGCGGGCCACGGCGTCTCGGCGGTCGCGCCCGACGAGGTCGACGCCACCACCCCCGGCTACTTCCTCCCGCACGACGCCGTCCACGGCGCCCGCCAGAACTGGCTCGCCATGGCCGACGCGCAGCGCGCCATCAACGCGCTCGGCTGCCACCACCTGCTGCTGGTGCTCGACTGCTGCTTCGCGGGGGCGTTCCGCTGGTTCGCGACGCGCGCCGCGAGCCCCTCCGACCGGCCGCTCTTCGAGGAGCGCGTGCGGCGCTACCTGCACGACCCGGCGTGGCACGTCATCACCTCGGCCGCGCACGACGAGGAGGCCCTCGACGCCCTCGACGGCACGCTGCTGCTCGCCGGCCGGCGCCCGCGGGACGTCGCCGCCGCCGACGGGACCGGCGCCCGCTCGCCCTTCGCCCGCGCGCTGGTGATGGCGCTGCGCGGCGACGCCGACCTCGCCCTGCCCAGGGAGAACGACCCCGACGGCGTGATCACCGGCAGCGAGATCCAGGTCTACATCCGCGCCTGCTTCGACCGCTGGCAGGACCAGATGGAGCGCCCCCTCCAGCACCCGCTCTTCTTCCACTGGCCGGCGCGCAGCGACAAAGGGGAGTTCGTCTTCCTCAACCCCGACCCCGCGGTGCCCGTGAAGCTCGCGCCCGCGATCGCGCTCATCGCCGCGAACAACCCCTACCGCGGCCTCGCGCCGCACACCCACGACCCCGCGCGGCCCTACTTCTTCGGCCGCGACGCGCTCGCGAGAGCGCTCGTCGCGATGGTGACGACCGAGCCCGTCGTGGTGGTGCACGGCGCGTCGGGCGCGGGCAAGTCGAGCCTCGTCTTCGCCGGGGCGCTGCCCGCGCTCGCGGCCGCCGGCTGG
>JAQBQI010000484.1 GCA_028287085.1 Myxococcaceae bacterium | reverse complement strand
GTCGTCCCCGCGGCGGCGGCGGCGGCGGCGGCGGCCGTCGCGGCTGATCGTCTCCCCTCCCAAGTACTTCCCTCCGTCCGATCTCACTTCTCCTCTCTCATCCCTGACGGGTCTTCACTGACCTGACACGATCGTGCACTCGATCCCGGGGACTCTGCATTTGCAGCGTCCAACGGGGTCGACCACGGCGTGTGCATCGCCACGCCCGTGTTGACTGCAACACGCGCGGCGGTGTCTCTGTGCGATGAAGGCAGGAGCGCGATGAACCACCCCTCTCGATCCACGTTGTCGGCGGCCGTCGGTTGGGCCCTCCTGATCGGCTGTACGGCCAGCGGTGGCGGCGGTCCCGTCGCCGACGCGGGCGGCGCGGCCGACGTCGCGGCCTCCGACGTCCCCGACCTGCACGTGAAGCTCACCGACGTGCCCGTCTTCGTCGACGTCTCCGTGGTGATCGACCCCGACATGCCGCTCGTCGACGTGCCCGTTCCGCTCGACGCGAGCGCCGGCGACGCGACGGCCCGTGACGCCGCGGCGGCGGGCGACGGCGGGGCGCTGCCCAACCTCATCCCGATCATCCAGAACACGCAGATCCAGGAACGCACCTTCGGCGCCTCGGCCTGCGAGGTGATGGAGGGCTGCACCGTGGTGGGCAGCCGCCGCCTGCTGCGCTTCGACCTCCTCACGCCCAACATCGGCGAGGCCGACCTGTACTTCGGCGCGCCCAACGCCGCCGGCCGCCCGCCCGGGATGTTCGAGTTCGGCACCTGCCACATGCACTGGCACCTGCGCGGCTACGCCGACTACCGGCTCTTCGACATGGCCGGCGTCGAGGTCGGCCGCGGGCACAAGCAGTCGTACTGCCTGCTCGACACGGCCCGCTACATGGGCATGAGCACCGACCTCCCGGCGACGAGCCGCTACAACTGCGGCAACCAGGGCATCCACGCGGGCTGGTACGACCTCTACGGCCGCAGCCTCGACTGCCAGTACGTCGACATCACCGACGTGCCGCCCGGCACCTACCGGCTGCGCGCGCAGGTCAACGGCGAGCGCGTCGTCGTCGAGAGCCGCTACGACGACAACGAGGCCTCCCTGACGGTGGTGATCCCGCCGCGGCCGGTGGGGCCCGACGGGGGCTTGCTCAACGACCCGACGCTCGCCTGCGGCGGCGCCGACGAGGGCCTCGACCGCGACTGCGGGTGGACCGTCGAGGGCGTCCCCCGCACCTGCACCCCCGGCGCGCGCGTGAACATCGGCTGCAACGCGGGGTGTGTTCCCCCCATCGGCGTGTGCGCGGGCGACCCGATGCTGCGCATCTGCGCGGGCGACCGGCCGTGCATGCGCGGCGACCAGCTCGCCGCCAACGACGACTCGTGCGCCGGCGGCGTCGACGGCGGCCCCGACACGCACCTCTGCTCGAACGTGACCTTCACCTGCCCGGCCGGCGGGCGGTACACGATCCTCTCGGGGGCCTTCCGCGCGGGCGGGGCCTACGAGTGCCACTTCGACATCCGCTGAAAACGCAAGACCCCGGCGGCGATCGTGGCGCCGGTGTGGGCTGGGGTGCCGACCGGGTCCACGATTCCTGCCAAATATCTCGCAACAATTTTCGGGGAGCGCCGCGGCCGCGTTAGCTTTGGTCGGTGTTGGTCCCCCGCGTCCGCTCCGGAGCTCTCCCCTGCGCCCTCGTGGCGGCGCTGCTGACCTCCGCCGAGGCGCGCGGCGAGGGCGGCGTGCGCAAGGGCCCGTACCTGATGGCGCCGCGGCCCGGGGCGATCACGGTGATGGTCGAGCGCGACGCGCCGGGGCCCGTCACGGTGCGCGCGTGGCGCGTGGCCCCGGAGGGCGTCCCCGTCGGCGCGCCCATCGAGGTGCGCGACACGGCCTCGGTCAACCTGCACGAGGTGCTCGTCGAGGGCCTCGCGCCGGGCGTGCGGTACCACTACCAGGTCACCGGCCCGGGCCTCACCGGCGCCGCCGAGGGGATCTTCAGCACGGCGCCCGCGCGGGCCGAGCCCTTCCGCTTCCTGCTCTACGGGGACACGCGCAGCAACGTGGTCTCCCACACCGCGATCGTGAACGCGATGCGCCGCGAGGGCCCCGACTTCGTGGTGCACACCGGCGACCTCCTCGCCGACGGCCGCTCCGAGCGCCAGTGGAACGACTTCTTCGCCATCGAGCGCGACCTCTTACGTGACACGGTATTCATCCCGGTGGTGGGCAACCACGAGCTGCGCAATTCATCGCGCATCGGGATCGAGAACTTCCGCCGCTACGTGAACTGCCCGCCGCCCGACGCGCCGCGGCCCGAGCTCGACTACGTGGTGCGCTTCGGCAACGTGCAGATGGTGCTCGCCAACGCGTACGACGACTGGACCACCGCCCCGATGCGCAACTGGCTCGAGGAGCACCTCGCGCAGGCGCGCCGCGACGGCCCGAACGACTTCCTGCTCGTGGTCACGCACTGGGGCATGCACTCGTCGGGGCCGCACGGGGAGAACCGCTCGCTGCGCGCGGCGGGCCTGCCGGAGATGTTCCGCCGCTACGGGGTCGACCTCGTGGTGGCCGGGCACGACCACGTCTACGAGCGCGGCGAGGAGCGCGGCCTGCGCTACATCGTCACCGGCGGCTCGGGGGCGCCGCTCTACAGCCGCCGCGCCGAGCACAACTACACGCGCGTGTTCGCGGCGCAGCACCACTACGTGCGCGTCGACGCCGACGGCGAGAAGCTCGACCTCACGGCGGTGCGCCCCGACGGCACCATCCTCGACCGCTTCACCATCCGCCACCCGCAGGCCCGCGCGCGCGTCGCCGCCGCGGCCGCCGCGCC
>JAQBQI010000483.1 GCA_028287085.1 Myxococcaceae bacterium | reverse complement strand
TCGAGCGACCGCAGCGAGCGGCGCAGGAGCGCGTGCGCGCCGAGGGCCTGCTCCTGGTCGCTGGCCACGAGGCCGCGGCGGTCGGGGCGGTCGATGGCGCGGTCGATGAAGCGCAGCCCCGCCGCCCCCTCGCCCGCCACGAGCAGCACCGTGGCGACGGCGACGTCGGTCTCGGCGCGGTCCTGGTCGCGCAGGTTGGCGGGCTGGCGGACGCGCCAGCGCTGCATCTCGCGCAGCGCGTCGACGGCCTGCACGGTGCGCCCGGTGTCGAGGTAGAGCCGCGCCAGCAGGCGCCACGGGTTGGCGGTGGTGAACTCGAGGCGGTGCGTGCCCTCGAGCAGCATGCGCTCGGCCTCGTCGTAGCGCAGCACGGCGAGCGCCCCGAGGGCGGCGTTGTACGCGTGCACCGTGACGTGCGGCGCGGTCGCGGGGTTGGCGTCGGTGCTGCCCTGCGCGCGGCGCACGGCGGTCTGGTAGGCGTCGAGGCAGGACTGGTACTGGGCCTGACGCGCGCGGGCCGCGCCCTCTACAGCGCAGAGCGCGTTGCGTCCGAGCGACTGCTGCCAGGCGTCGTTGGTGCGGATCGCGCGCTGCGCGAAGTCGCGCGCCTCGTTGAGGCGGTTGAGGTGCACCAGCGGCCAGGCGTGCTCGGCGAGCAGGTCGGGGTCGTAGAGGAAGTCGTGAAACTCCAGCACCTGGATCTGGTACTCGTACTCCTCCATCTCGCCCGCGAGCGCCTGCGTGGCGAAGAGGATCTCGCGGTGCAGCTGCCACGGCGCGCCCGCGACGCGGGTGTTGCCGTAGCGGGTCTCGTAGACCTCGCGGGCGTGGCCGAGGTGGTACATCGCGCGGGACAGCGACCCTTCGGCCTCGCGCAGCGCGCAGCCGAGCACGTAGTTGCCGACGATGGAGTCGGGGTCGTTGCGCAGAATGATCTCGGCCTTGGCGCGGGCCGTGACGAGGCGGTTGTCGTTGTAGAGCCGCAGCGCCTCCTGCTCGAGCGCGTTGGCCTGGGCAGGCACGTTCTGCGCGACGCCCGCGCGGCCGCCGGACAGCGTCAGCGCGCCGGCCAGCAGCAGCCAGAGCCCCCCTCGCATCCGTCGTCCGCGCGCGTGGGTCATCGGCGCATCGTGCTCCGGGCGAGGCGTTCGAGGGGCTCGGTGAGGCACTCGCGCAACACGGCGTCGACGTTGTCGGTGCCGGGCGCGAGCTCGAGGCGGTGGCCGAAGATGAAGGGCGCGAGGCCCTCGACGTCCTCGGCGTTGACGTAGTCGCGCACGCGGGTGAGCGCGCGGGCCTGGAGCGCGGGGATCATCAGCACCAGCGAGCGGGTCGAGGCACCCTGAAGAATGCGCGGGTCGGAGCGGGTGCGGCCCGCGATGTCGACGAGGCACTCGCGCACCTCGGGGGCGACGTGGATCTGGTTCTCGACCACGGCGCGGGCGTCGACGATCTCGGTGCGGGTGACGCGGGCGAGCTCGTTGCCGGCGCCGGCGCGGCGGGCCTTGAAGCTCGCGAGCACCTCGAGCTCGGCCTCGCGGTTGATGTGGTGCATCTTCACCTTGAACAGGAACCGGTCGAGCTGCGCCGAGGGCAGCGGGAAGGTGCCCGCGAGGTCGAGGGGGTTCTGGGTGGCGATGACGAAGAAGAGCTCGTCGAGCCGCCGCGTGCGGTTGTCGATCGTGGTCTGCTTCTCGGCCATGGCCTCGAGCATGGCCGACTGCACCTTCGGCGAGGTGCGGTTGATCTCGTCGGCCAGCACCACGTGCGCGAAGATGGGCCCCGCGCGGAAGAAGAACTTGTTGGTGTTGGGGTCGAAGATGGTGGTGCCGGTGACGTCGCTCGGCAGCAGGTCGGGCGTGAACTGGATGCGCCGGAAGGTCGAGATGTCGTCGTCGGGCTTGTCGTCGATGATGCAGTCGCCGAGGGCCTTGGCGAGCGTGGTCTTGCCCGAGCCGGGGTAGTCCTCGAGCAGCATGTGGCCGTCGGCGAGCAGCGCGATGACGAGCAGCTCGATGACCTCGTCGCGGCCGCGCACGGCGGTCTGCAGCCGGGCGCGCAGCCGCTGCACCACGCTGTACGCGCCGTTGAGGTCGGTGATCGCGGGGGCCGGCGTGTGGGTGACGTGCTCGCTCTGGTTGAAATCGCTGTCCATGACGTTGCCTCAGTCTCCTGTGATCACCGCGCGTCGAGCCACGACGCCGGGTTGAGCACGCCCGCCACGCGGCGCCACCGCTTCGTGCCCGCGCGCAGCTCGCGCCGCAGCGCCTTCAAGCCGTCGCGCCACTGCTTGCGCGAGAGCGCGTCGGCCCCCGCGACGTTCTTTGCGGGGTCGCCCAGCCGCGCCGCGAGGTGCAGCGCCGTGAGCTTCGCGAAGGTCGGGGCCACCCGCTCGACGCGCGCCGCGAAGCGCTCGCGGGGCTCGCCGTACTCGCGCACGAAACCCGCCTCGGCGAGGTGGTCGAGCGCCCGGCGGTAGCCCACCCGCGGCAGCGCGCGCGCCGCCGACAGCGTCAGCCGCGCGCGGCGCCAGAGCTTCACGAGGTACATCGCGCCGAGGGCGGCGCCGAGCAGCGCGAGCAGGCCGTAGCCGAAGTCGCGGCCGTAGTGGTGCTGCGGCGGGCGGTCGCGCGGCCGGGGCTGGTCGGGGACGGGCGGCTGCTGGCGCGCCATCTCGCCGAGGATGCGCTGGAGGTCCTCGTCGGTGCCCTGCCCCGGCGGGTCGAGGTTTCGCTCGGCGGCGATGTCGAGGACGATCCAGCCATACCCGGTGACGTAAAGCTCGGGCCAGGCGTGGGCGTCGCCGCCGCGCAAGAGGATGGTCGAGCCGCCCCGGCGGTTGCTCTCGTCGGAGTGGTACCCGGCGCTGATGCGCGCCGGAATGCCCAGCGACCGCCACAGGAACACCGCGGCGTGGGCGAAGTGCACGCAGTACCCCGTGCGGTTGCCGAAGAGGAAATCGATCGTCGGGTCGGCGACGCCCGCGTGCCGGGCGCGCGTCGAGTAGATGAGCTCGTGGTCGAGGTAGAGCTTGATCGCGAGGGCCTGCGCGAAGGGGTCGGTGCGCAGGCGCGCGGGCAGACGCTGGTTGACGATGCGCTGCGCGAGCTCGTGGTAGCGCGGGTCGGTGGGCGCCTCGGTGTAGTAGGCGCGCACCTCGGGGGTCCACCGCGGGTCGCCCGCGCCGCGGCCCGTGAGGCGGCGGTAGTCGATGCTCTGCGACAGCGACTCGAAGCGCCACGCGCGCTGGAAGCGCTGCGGGTTGGGGTTGGCCGCGGGCGAGTAGCGGATCGGCGACTCGAGCGCGAAGGGGTAGGTGTGCTGCGCGAGCACCGCGATGAGCCCGTGCACGCGGGCGCGGCCGTTGGCGGTCGCCGGGTCGCGGACGCGCAGCTCCATCGTGGGGAAGTCGTCGACCACGTCGCCGTCGACGTCGGTGCGCGTGGTGCGCGCGAGGCGGGGGCCGTTGAACTGGCTCCAGACCTCCTGGCGGAAATAGTAGGCGCCCGAGGGGGGCGAGTAGTCGTCGTCGAGGATGACCACCGCCATCGGCGTGGGCGAGTTGCTCGGCGACTGATCGTCGCTCAGGCGCTCGCTCGCCGAGGGCGGGGTCGGGCGGCCGCCGTCGTGGGTGCTCGACCCGCCGCCGCCGTCGATGTCGATGAGGTTGGGCATCGGCACGTCGCCCGCGTCGGCGCTCGCCCCGCTCGATCCGCCGCCGTCGCCGCCGCCGCTGTTGCCGCCGCCGTCTTCGCTGGCGTCGCCGCCGCTCGCGCCGCCGCCGTCGCCCGCGTCGCCACCCGCGCTCGATCCGCCGTCGATGCTGCCGTCGCCGCGA
>JAQBQI010000480.1 GCA_028287085.1 Myxococcaceae bacterium | reverse complement strand
GAGAGCCCGCCGGGCGCGACCGTCTGCCGCGGGCTGATCACGGCCCTGGCGCTCGCCCTCGCGGCGGCCTCGGCCCGCGGGTGCGCGGGCTCGTGGTGGCACCTCCCCCTCGCGTTCGTCGGCGGGGTCACCCTCGTCGCGCTCCTCAGCCCGCGGCGCCTGCGGGCCGTCTGGCTGCTGGTCGTCCCCGCGCTGCTGGCGGCCTCGGCCTACGGGCTGATGCGCACCCCGCACGACGCCGACAGAGCCCCCGGGCGCGCCCCGACGCCCTTCGAGAGATAGGTGATCCCATGGCTGATCCATCGACTGTATTGACGGGCCCGAAGCTCGCGGCCCGCGAGGCCCCTCCCTGCCGCGGGCTCGTGCGCGTCGCGACGCTCGCGCAGCTCGTCGAGCGCGACCGCGACCACGACTGCAGCGGCTTCGGCGCGCACCACGTCTGCGTGAAGGTCGACGCCGTGGCCGCGCTGCCCACGCGCTTCGGCGACTTCCAGATCGTCGCCTTCTGGAACAACCGCGACGGCAAGGAGCACATCGCCCTCGCGCACGGCGACGTCATGGGGGCCGAGGACGTCCCCACGCGGCTGCACTCCGAGTGCCTCACGGGCGACGCGCTGGGCTCGCTGCGCTGCGACTGCCGCGACCAGCTGGAGACCGCGCTCACGCGCCTCGCGGCGATGGAGCGCGGCCTGCTCCTGTACCTCCGCCAGGAGGGCCGCGGCATCGGTCTGATCAACAAGGTGCGCGCCTACGCCCTGCAGGAGCGCGGGATGGACACCGTCGACGCCAACCGGGCGCTCGGGTTCCGCGACGACGAGCGCGACTACGCGGTGGCCGCGCACATGCTGGCGAGCCTCAACGTCGGGTCGATCCGGCTGATGACCAACAACCCCGACAAGATCCGGCAGCTCGAGCGGCACGGGGTGCGCGTGAACGGGCGGCTGCCGCACGTGATGCCCGCCAACGAGCACAACCGCCGCTACCTGCGGACCAAGGCGACCCGCTCGGGCCACCTCATCGACCCCGGGCAGGGCGAAGAGAAGCCCTGAAGCGCGGCGCCGCGCGGCCGCGCCCTGGACGCCCGTCGCGGCGGGCCCTACGGACGGTCATTGGGATCCCAATCAATCGCGGCGTCGACCGTCTTCCCCGCGTCACGGGACGAGGGCGGGCCGCGCCCGTCTGGAGGCAGAGATGGACACGCCACGAACGTCACTCGATCGTCGGGCGGTGCTTCGCCGCGTCGGCGGCGCCCTCGCCCTCGCGGTCGTCGCGCCCGTCGCGGCGGCCGTGCAGGGGTGCGGCAAGAAGCCGCTGAGCTGCGCCGACACCGCGGGGCTCTCCTTCGCGGACGCGCAGACGCGCGTCACCCTGGCGTACTCCGACCGCGCCCTCGACCCGACGAAGCCCTGCAGCACCTGCGCGAAGTTCCGCAGCGCGGGCGCGGAGGCGTGCGGCGGGTGCGAGGTGGTGAAGGGGCCGATCAACCCGCTCGGGGGCTGCCGGTCGTGGACGGCGCGCACCTGATTCGCGCGGCCGCTCGAAGGAGGGCGACGGCTACGGGAAGAGCTCGGTGCGCGCGGCCTCCAGGATGGCCGCGACGGCCGGGTGCTGGAGCCGCGCCTCGGTGGTGATGGCGTAGTAGCGCTCGCGCACCCGGTCGGAGCGCCCGAGCACCTCGACGGCGTTCTCGCGGCAGACCTCTTCTTCGACGGCCGACGGCGCCGGGAAGACCCCGACGGCGGCCCGCCCGAAGGAGGCCATCGTCGCCCCGTCGTCGAACTCGGCGACCACGACGGGGTGGATGCGCAGCGACTCGAACCAGAGGTTGAGCCCGCGCCGCATCGCGGTGTTGTCGGTGGGCAGCAGCACCGGGGCCCGGTCGAGCGAGCGCGGGAAGCCGCGCTTGTAGCGGGCGGCCAGGGCCTTGGTGCCGAAGAAGGTGACGCCGCACTCGCCGAGCAGGTGGTTGTAGCCGCGCAGCTGCACCGCGGTGCCGATGGGCCCGTCGCTCAGCACGACGTCGAAGCGCCGGGCCGAGAGGTCGGCCAGCAGCCGGTCGCCCTTGTCCTCGCGGCAGATCAGGTGCACCCGCTGGGAGAGGCGCAGCGCCGGCGCGAGCAGCCGGTGCACGAGCGTCTTCGGGATCACGTCGACGATGCCGACCGACAGCCGCAGCGCGCGCTCGGCGGGCTGGCGCTCGACGGCGCTCACGAGGTCCTGCCCCAGCGCGAAGATCTCCTGCGCGTATTGGTAGACCACCGTGCCCGCGTCGGTGAGCGCGAGCCCGCGGCCGGCGCGCTCGAAGAGCTTGCGCCCGAGGCTGCGCTCGAGCTCCTTGAGCTGGAGGCTGATCGTCGGCTGGGAGACGCGCAGCTCCTCGGCCGCGCGCACGATGCTGCCCTCGCGGGCGACCACCCAGAAGTACTGGAGGTGGTGGAAGTTCAGGTCCCTCATCGGTCACCTCTCGGCCCGGTCACACTTAGCAAATACCAACGCATCGCATTGGAACTTTGTCATGGTCTAAGCCGTCCCGCGATCCATGTTCTCCCTCGAACGGAGGCATTCATGGACATCGACATCAGGGCGATCGGCTTCGAACTCACCCCCGCGCTCGCGCAGCGCGTGGACACCCAGGTGCGGTCGGCGTTGGCGGCGGCGGGCGAGCGGCCCACCGGGGTCACGGTCCGGCTCGACGACGTCAACGGCGACCACGGCGGCGTCGACCAGCGCTGCCGCATCGTGGTCGCGCTCTCGCGGCGCGGCACCACCGTCGCCGCCGCGACGGCGGTCGACCTCTACGCCGCCATCGACGAGGCCGCGCGGCGGCTGCGGCGCTCGGCGCAGCGCGCGCTCACCCGCCACGTCGGCCGCGAGCGGAAGGACCCGCAGCGCCCCGGCACGCTGGTGCAGCCGTAGTGGGCTCCGCGGTGCCCATCGGGGCGTGGCTCGCCCTCGCGGCGGTCGTGCTCGGCGGCCTCGCCGTCGACCTGGTGGCGCACCGCGGAGACGGGGCCCAGGGCCGCCGCTGGGCGCTCGTCTGGAGCGGCATCTGGATCGCGCTCGCGCTCGCCTTCGGGGCGTGGATCGCGGTCCAGTTCGGCCTCCCCGCGGCGGAGGATTACCTCGCCGCGTACCTCATCGAGAAGAGCCTCAGCGTCGACAACCTCTTCGTCTTCCTGCTCGTCTTCGGCAGCCTGCGCATCCCGCGGGCCGAGCAGCACCGCGTCCTGCAATGGGGCATCGTCGGTGCGTTCGTCACCCGCGCCGCGTGCGTCGCGGGCGGCGCCGCGCTGCTCTCGGCGTGGCACGGCGTCGTGTACGTGCTCGGCGCCTTCCTCGTGCTCACGGGCCTCAAGACCGCCACCGACCGGCCCGACGAACGCCCAGAGGAGAACGGCGTCCTGCGCTTCCTGCGCCGGCACCTGCCGTACACCGACCGCCTGCACGGCCACCGCTTCGTCGCGGTCGAGGGCGGGCGCCGCGTCGCCACGCCGCTGCTGCTCGCGCTGCTCGTCATCGAGATCACCGACGTGATCTTCGCCGTCGACTCGATCCCCGCGGTGTTCTCGATCTCGCGCGAGCCCTTCATCGTCTACAGCTCCAACGTCTTCGCGATCCTGGGGCTGCGCGCCCTCTACCTGGTGCTCGAAGACCTGCTGAACGACCTGAAGTACCTGCGCTACGGGCTCGGCGCGATCCTCGTCTTCGCGGGCGCCAAGATGCTGCTCGCCGACCACCTGCACGTGCCCCACGCGGTCTCGCTGCTCGTGGTGGCGCTCACGATGGCGGCCGCGGTGGTGCCCAGCGTGATCGCCCGGCGGGCCGAGCGACGGCGCGAGAAGGGTGGTGCTAAGAACGCCGCGACCCCGTGAGCGCGACCGCCGCCGATCCCCGCGTCCGCGCCCTCGCGATGCTGAAGCGGCACGGCTACAACGCGACGTCGTTCCAGACGCTGGAGGAGGGGTTTCGGTACTGGTTCGACGGCGACGACGCGTGCGTGGCCTACGCCGACACCGGGGCCGCGTGGGTCGTCGCGGGCGCGCCCATCGCCCCGACCGAGGCGCTGGCGGCGGTGGCGGGGCGCTTCCAGGCGGCGGCGCGCGAGGCCGGCCGGCGCGTCTGCTACTTCGGCGTCGAGCAGCGCATGGTCGCCGCGGGCGTGGGCGACGCCGTCGCCATCGGCGCGCAGCCGGTGTGGGACCCGGCCGCCTGGCCCGTCGCCCTCCGCGGCTCGGCCAGCCTGCGCGAGCAGGTCCGCCGCGCGCGCGCCAAGGGGGTGCGGGTGCGCCTCGCCGGGGCCGCGGAGGTGACCGACCCGGGGGCGCCCACGCGCCGCGCCCTCGAGGGGCTGATCGAGCGCTGGCTCGCGGCGCGGGCGATGGCGCCGATGGGCTTCCTCGTCGACGTGCAGCTCTTCGGCTTCGCGGACGAGCGGCGCTACTTCCTCGCCGAGCGCGACGGCGCGCTCGTGGGCTTCCTCGCGGCGGTGCCGGTGTACGCGCGCGACGGCTGGCTCTTCGAAGACCTGCTGCGCGACGACGGCGCCCCCAATGGCACCACCGAGCTGCTCGTCGACGCCGCGATGCGCGAGGCCGCGGCGAGCGGGTGCCGCTACGTCACGCTCGGGCTCGCCCCGCTGGGCGGCGACGTCGACCCGCGGCTGCGCGCCGTCGGGGCGCTGTCGGCCGGGCTCTACGACTTCGCGGGGCTCTACCTCTTCAAGTCGAAGCTGAAGCCCCACCACTGGGAGCCGATCCACCTCGTGCACCCGCGCGGCACGCCCGCCTTCGTGGCGCTCTTCGACGTGCTCACGGCCTTCGCGCGCGGCAGCCTGACCCGCTACGGCCTGCGCACCCTCCTGCGCGGCCCCGCCGTCGTGGTGCGCCTCCTCGGCCTGCTGCTCGCCCCGTGGACCGCGCTGCTCCTCGCCGCCGACACGGCGCGGTGGTTCGCGTCGCCCGCGCTCCAGGCGGCCTCGGTGCTGCTCAACGTCGCGCTGGGCTGCGGGCTCTGGGCGCTCGCCCGCCGCTGGCGCCCGCCGCTGGCGACGGCGCTCGCGGTCGCGGTCACGGTCGACGCGGCGCTCACCGTGGCGCACGCCGTGGCCTTCGGCGCGGCGCGGGCGCGC